>JAFZBC010000128.1:0-4859 GCA_017561965.1 Oscillospiraceae bacterium | reverse complement strand
GACCCCTTGCCCCCCTTTTCACGCCCGCATACGTTTCCTGAGAATTCCGTTCAAAGTCCCGCAAAAACGGACGCTGACTGTCCTGTCAGCGCCCGTTCTGTTCATATTCCGGGGAAATCCCCCCTGATCAGTCCGCCGGGGCATCGCATCACACCCCGGGGAACTGAATCTCCTTGTATTTGGCGCTCCGCTCCGCAACGGTTTTCATCGCCTCGGGATTCGTAAAGAATCCGCCCTGCGTATCCGCAATTTCGTCACAGTGAACGCCGCGTCCCTCCTCCGATGTACGGTCACGCTCCAGGCCGTTCGCCGCAATGACGAACTTCCACTTGCCGTCCTCGGTTTTGACAAGGTCGCCGCCTGCGCCGCAGACCGCGCACTCGATCGGATACTGCAAGCCCCGCCACTGCTTCTCACCGAGGCAGAGGCAGTTGGAATGACAGTTCGGGCACCAGCCTGCATCCGGCTCGCCCAGCCATTTGCGCTCTGCGGCGGGCGTATTCAGCGCCTTCATGACATTCGCGCCGATCTCTCTTGCACGCGCGAGCTTTTCCTCATGGAGCAGCACCTGTGCCGGTGCAGGCACCATGGTCGCCGTGTACATATCCACGATCTTGAAGCTGTTGGAGAACGTCGCTGCCTGCATACATTCCAGCGTCATCGACTGCCATGCGCGGGTGGAACCGCCGACCGCGATCAGCGCGCCGACACGGTCACGGGGCTGGATCGCGCCGATCTTGGCCAGAAACGCCGTTTCATACGCCATGTTTCTGTGCATGAATTTCAGGAACAGCGAGGACGGCATCAGTGCAAAGGTCGGTGCGGCGAAGATGACGGCGTCCTGATCGAGCAGAACGTCCATGATTTTCTTTTTGTCGTCCTTATTGTCCAGCACGCAGCCGGTGTGCTTGCCCATGGACATGCCCATGGTACATGATGTACATCCGGTGCAGTCCATCAGATTGTAGTCCTTCAGATTGATCATCGTGATCTCTGCGCCCTGCTCCTGACATGCGAGCAGCGCTTCTTTCAGCAGAATATCACAGTTGCTGTCCTTGCGTCCCGCCGAAACGCCCATTACTTTGAATTTCATAGCTTACTCCTTTTCTGAACAGATTTCAGATGCAGAATCCGTTGCAGCATCTGTTGCCTTTTATTATACAGCAAAATCCTCCGATAATCAAGTAAAATTTTGTGATTTGTGTAATATTTTTCAAGCAACGATCATTTTTCTGTTGATTCCGTACGCCGAATGTGCCAAATTCCGAAAAAGCAGTTGACGAACCGTTCAAAATCTGCTATAATAATACCGTATATCATTTTCTGCAAAGGATTCTGATACATGAATAAATACAAGAAGCTCGCGGCGAATACCGTTGTCTTTGCAATCGGCAGCTTCGGATCAAAAATCCTGGCGTTCTTCCTCACAAGGCTGTATTCTGACAGCTTTGCGGGCGGCACCGCGGAATTCAACACGAAGGGCATTCTGGAAATGTTCGCAAACTTCCTGATCCCGGTTGTGACGTTTTCCATTCAGGACGCGATCATCCGCTACGGGCTTGATAAAAACTATGAGCCAAAGGCCGTCTTATCCAATGCCGTGACGGTGTTCAAATACGGCGTGATCGGCTTTGTGGTGCTGTCGCCGCTGCTTGCGCTGTACAGGGACATCCGGCCGTATGTGCCGCTGCTGGTGCTGTATATCATTGTTTCCGGCTTCCGGCAGATCTCCACGCAGTTTGCGCGTGCGCGCGGCTTTGTCCGGCTGTATGCAGCGGACGGCATCCTGTGTACGCTTTCGCTGTTCCTGTTCAATATCATCTTCATTAAGATCGGCGGTCTGGGCGTCACGGGATTTATGCTCTCCGTGATCGGCTCTGACCTGCTCTCCGGCCTGACCGTCTGGATCGCTGCGAAGCATGGCCGGTTCTATTCCAAAAAATTCGTGGACAGGGAACTGCTGGAGGTCATGCTGCGGTTTTCCGTCCCGCTGATCCCGACAGCGCTGCTCTGGATCATCACCGGATTTTCCGATCAGCTGTTCGTCCGGCATATTGTGTCCCCGAGCTCGGCAGGCATTTACAGCGGCGCGACGAAAATACCGAATCTGATCTCCATGGTTTCCTCTGTGTTCTATATGGCATGGAACATGAGTGCGATTACGGAAAACGATTCCAAAGGGCGTTCCAAGTTCTATACGCAGGTGTTTGAAGCCTATCAGGCAATGCTGACGCTCGCGGCAGGCTTCATTATCGTGTTCAGTCCGTTCCTGAATGAGATGCTGTTTTCCAAAAAGCAGGATACCGCCTATATGGAATGCTCCGTGTACACACCGATGCTGGTTGTCGCGGTGCTGATGATGTGCTACAATCAGTTCCTTTCCAGCATCTATACCGTGACGAAGCATACCAGAAACAGCTTCAATACCAGTCTGATCGCCGCGGGGCTGAATCTGGTGCTCAATACGCTTCTGATTCCGAAATATGAGATTTACGGCGCAGTCGCCGCGACCTTTGCCAGCTATTTCGTCTGCTATCTGATCCGGATCGTCGATGCCAGAAGGCTGATCCCGTTCAAGGTCGCACACTGGCGTTTTGCACTCAACCTGACCGTGCTGGTGCTGCTTGCGGTCATCAATGCTTCCGGCGGGAAGCTGCTTGTACCCGCATCCGCTGCCGGTCTGGCCGTGCTGACGGTACTCAATTTCAAGCCGATGATGACGACCGCCAAAAAGATCCTGCACCGCAGCTGAGGCTGCATCAAACCGTTTTCTGCCGCATCCGCGGTAATAATAAAAAAATACACAAAAGATTCTGGAGGAAAATTCAATGGATGCACGTTCAATTTTAATGGCGTTTCTGCCCGTTGCAGTGACCCTTGTCAACTACGCGATTGCCCGCGACCTGCTCTGGGGAATTCTGCTCGGCAACAAGTCCAAGAAATCCGCACTTAAGCTGAAGGAAGCCGCAGAACCGTGGGCGAAGCTGACACAGAATTACATGGTCCCGCACATCACCAAGTATCTGAAAGAATTCAAGACCTGGAAGGGCATCAAGCTCGCGCTGTTTGCCCTGACGGTCGCGCAGATCATCGGCTTTGTGCTGCTGATCGTTCTGAGAAAGCCGTTCAAGCTGGTCGTTCTGATCACCGTCATCATCCTCGCCCTGAATATCGCTGTGTTCAGCGTCATGATGACCAATACAGTCAGCTCCGACAACAAGCACAACCGCAAGGGCTCCCCGTGGAAGTTTGAACCGTAAACGTTTCCGTTCTGTTAGCGAAAGGAGAATCGGCAATGCTTTTTGATGAAAACACAATGGGCGGTCTTCGCTCCGTTCTTGACAGCGCTGCGCAGAGAACTGCCGGTGCGATCGAAGGCTCCAGAAACGTCGTGGAGCGCGCCAAGCTGCGCGCCTCCCTGAACGATGCCTACCGCAAACTCGGCAAGGCGGAATACGAAGCAGCCGTCAACGGCGTCAGCAGCATGGAGGAAATCAACATGCTGATCGGCAAGATCACCGAGCTGCGCCGTCAGATGCTCGATATGGAGCGCGGCATGCAGCGCGGCGGCACACTGACCTGCCCGACCTGCGGCAAGCTCAACTCCGCCGACGACATGTACTGTCCGGCGTGCGGCGCACAGCTCAGATGAGCCGCACGGCCAATCCGGACGCGGTACTCCGCAAAAATCAGATTATCACACTGCATATCACAGGTATGACCGCAGAAGGCAACGGCGTTGGGCACTTCTGCGGTCTTGCAGTATTTGTACCGATGACCGCCGTCGGGGATACCGCGGAGGTGCGCATTGTCAAGGTGCTGAAAAGCTATGCATTCGGCATCGTGGAGCAGCTGACAGAGCCCGCGCCCGGACGCACGGAACCCGCGTGCCCGGTATTCCGGCAGTGCGGCGGCTGCGTCTTTCAGCATGTGGACGCACAGACAGAACTGCAATATAAGGCGCAGTTTGTCCAAGACGCCTTTGAGCGGATCGGCCGGCTGCACCCCGTCTTTGAACCGGCCTGCGGCTGCGAATCCCGCGGCGGATACCGCAACAAGGCACAGTATCCGGTCGCGGAGCAGGACGGGCATCTGGTCTGCGGCTTTTATGCAAAGCGCAGTCACAGGGTCATCCCGTATACCGGCTGCGCACTGCACCCGCCGGTTTTTACGGAGATTCTGGACACGCTGCTGCCGATGCTGGAGCATTGCGGCGTCACTGCATACGATGAGGAAACCAATACCGGCATGCTGCGGCATGTGTATCTGCGGCGCGGGTATCACTCCGGCGAAATCATGGTCTGCCTTGTGGCGCGGGTTTCGCTGCGCAGAAAAATCGCAGGCTGTCTAACTGCATTGCAGGCGCGCTTTCCGGAAATCAGAAGCATCACGGAATCGGTCAATCCCGACCGCACAAATGTGATCCTCGGCAAAACGGTCACGCTGCTTTCCGGGCAACCGTATATCACCGATATGATGTGCGGAAAGGAGATCCGCATTTCGCCGCAGTCGTTCTATCAGATCAACACGGCGCAGGCGGAGCGGCTCTATGCCATCGCAAAGGAATACGCAGACCTGCGCGGCACGGAAACGCTGCTGGATCTCTACTGCGGTGCAGGCACGGTCGGGCTGTCCATGGCGGATGCCTGCGGAAAGCTGATCGGCGTGGAGATCATCCCGCAGGCGGTCGAAAACGCAAAGGAAAATGCCGCGCGGAACGGCATACAGAATGCGGAGTTCTTCTGCGGCGATGCCGGAACCGTTGCGGCGAAATTTGCCGCAGAGGGGCAGCGTCCGGATGTGATCGTGCTGGATCCGCCGCGCAAGGGCTGTGATACGCTGACGGTCGAATCCGTTGT
>JAFZBC010000127.1:0-2628 GCA_017561965.1 Oscillospiraceae bacterium | reverse complement strand
TCAACTGCGTGCCGGAACAGCGCGTCTGTGCTGTTCTCCTCGCTGATGACCAGCGGATGCACGCCCCAGGACATATTCATCTGCCGCTGCACCATCGGCTCGGTCGTGCAGGAGATGATCGGGAACATCGGACGGTACTTGGAGATCAGCCGCGCGGTTTCGCCGCCCTTGGTGACCGTGATGATCGCAGATGCGTCCAGATCGTGCGAGGTCGTGACCGTTGCATGTGCAATCGCGTCGGCAATGGTCGCCTTTTCGTTCATGCGCGCAAGAAATTCGCTTTTGTAGTCGATGCTGCTCTCCGTCGTCAGGGCGATGCGCGCCATCGTCTGCACCGTTTCGACCGGATGCTGACCGGCAGCGGTTTCTCCGGAGGTCATGATCGCGCTGGTGCCGTCGTAGATCGCGTTTGCGACGTCGGTGATCTCCGCACGGGTCGGGCGCGGGTTGCTGATCATGGATTCCAGCATCTGCGTCGCGGTGATGACCTGCTTGCCCGCCTCATAGCCCTTGCGGATCAGCTTTTTCTGAATATCGGGAATCTGCTCAAACGGGATCTCCACGCCCATGTCACCGCGGGCGACCATGATGCCGTCGGCCTCCTCCAGGATCTCGTCAATGTTGTTGACGCCCTCGCGGTTTTCGATCTTCGCAATGATGCGCACGCCGTACCAGCCGAGGCTCTGCGTGAATTTCCGCAGATAGCGGATATCCGCGCCGGTTCTTGCGAAGCTGGCGGCGATGAAGTCAAAGCCGAGCTTTGCACCGAACTCCAGGTCCTCCATGTCCGCGTCGCTCAGATACGGCATGGAGAGGTTGACGTCCGGGAAGTTGCAGGATTTGTGGTTGGAGAGCGTGCCGCCGTGAATGACGCGGCATTCGATATCGGTGGAGGACACATGCTCGATGCGCAGCTCCACCAGTCCGTCATTGATCATGACGGTGTCGCCGGGGCGGACGTCCTTGGTCAGCCGCGCGTAATTGACGCTGCCGATCTTGTCGTCGCAGGGAACGTCCCGCGTGGTCAGCGTGTACACGGCGCCGTCCTGAATCTCCACGGAGCCGCCCGGGAATGTGCGCAGACGCACCTCCGGCCCTTTGGTGTCCAGCATGGTCGCAATCGGCATTCCGAGCTCCTCGCGCAGACGCACGACCTGCTCAAACCGCTTTTTGTCCTTTTCATAGTCCGCGTGGGAGAAGTTGAACCGCGCGACATTCATGCCCGCCTGCATCATCTGGCGGAGCACCTCGTCCTTGTCCGTTGCCGGACCGATCGTACACACGATCTTGGTTTTTCTCAGCTGCTGCTGCATATCCGTATCCTCCTGAAACCTCATTCATCCGTCAGGATTTTGATTGCCTGACGGTATTTTTCACAGCGTTCCAATGTTTTGGGTTCTGTCCGCGCCGCCGGCGGCAGCCGTCCCGTATCCGAATTGTGCCGCAGATCTGCGAGCTTGACAGCCTTCGCATCCGGATTTTCGCGGATGCGGCGCACATAATCAAAATAGTCCTCTGCGGGATCATGCGTCAGCAGACGCAGTGCATCCATGACGCGCTCCGGGAACTGTGCAGCCAGCTCCGCCTCCGTGACGTCCGTATCCTCCATGACGTCATGCAGCAGCGCGGCAGCTGCCGTGACCTCGCCGGTCATCTGCTCTGCAAGATGCAGCGGATGAAAAATATAAGGCATTCCCGCCTTGTCGTACTGTCCGCGGTGCGCCTGTTCTGCAATGCGCGCGGCGCGGATCGTCATATCCGTATAGATCATAGCATCACCCGTACTGTGTAATCTCAACTCTGCCGGAACCCGGATCGACTGTCACAGTCTTGCTGTGCGGATGATTCCAGTCCCGGTTTGTTGAAATGATGTATACTGTTGCGGCATCCGGATCCGGGAAGAAATCCTGATTGACATGCACGGCGCTGTCCCGGTCCTCGCAGCATTCCGGCAGCGGAACCGCCTCAGCTCCGGCTCCGGCATACTGCGCTGCATATTCCGCGGCGCGCTCCGGCGCCGTGACAAAGTGTACCGTATAGAATCCGGTGCCCTGCATGATACTCGGCAAAAATTTAAATCTGTAATCGCTTCTGACGTCCTGCCGGAAATCCGGGAACCAGTCCGGTTCGCCGTACCGGTACAGACTGAGAAATCCGCTCTGGAACGGATACTGCCACATGAACGGGGATTCGAGCACGATCGGCGGCGTCAGGAACAGAAAGATCGCCGTGCCGAAAAACAGCGGCATGACGCATCCGACATTCCGCTTTGTGACCGGTACGTGCTGTTCGGGTTCGCGTTCCGCATTGTTTGCTGTTCCCGGTGCTGCCGCCCTGCCGATCAGACCGATCATCACGGCCATGACCGCAAGGATCAGAAACGACCAGATCAGCGTCAGCACAAAGCATACGGAGAGCAGCGCTGCCGAAATCAGATAAAAACGGTACCTTTTCGGTTTCATACAGATCCCTCAGAGGAACAGGCAGGCATCCCCGAACGAGAAGAATCTGTATTTCTCCTGCACGGCGATCCTGTATGCATTCATGGTGTGTTCGTAGCCCGCAAACGCCGAAACCAGCATAATCAGCGTGGATTCCGGCAAATGGAAATTCGTGATCAGCCCGTCG
>JAFZBC010000126.1:0-1943 GCA_017561965.1 Oscillospiraceae bacterium | reverse complement strand
GAAAGCGCAATATTCCTGCAAGGAGGACGAACCCATGAGAGAGCTTCATACAGACCGGATCACGGAAACCGTCCGCGATCTGTGCATACAGGCAAATAAAGAGCTGCCCGCGGCACTGGAGCAGTGCATCCGCTGCGGCAGCGCGAAAGAACAGTCGGCCGCCGGCAAGGCAGTCTTTGCCGACCTCTGTGCCAACCTTGACGCTGCGCGTGAAACCGGCCTTCCGATCTGCCAGGACACCGGCATGGCAGTTATCTTCATGCAGATCGGTCAGGACGTCCACATCACCGGCGGCGACCTGCGCGAGGCCGTGAACAAGGGTGTCGCAGCGGGGTACCTGGAAGGGTATCTGCGCTGCTCGGTCGTCGGTGATCCGCTGGAGCGTGTGAATACCGGAAACAATACCCCTGCCGTGCTGCATCTGGACATTGTGCCGGGCGAGCAGATCCGCATTGACGTCTGCCCCAAGGGCTTCGGCAGCGAGAACATGAGCGCGCTGAAAATGCTGACGCCTGCCGCTTCCGAGGATGACATCGTCGGGTTTGTGACGGATGCCGTCGCAAATGCAGGCAGCAATCCCTGCCCGCCGATCGTGGTCGGCGTCGGCATCGGCGGTGACTTTGAACAGTGTGCGTATCTGGCAAAGAAAGCGCTCTGCCGTGATGTCGCGGTGCGGAACCCGAAGCCGCTGTATGCCGCGCTTGAGGAGAAAATGCTCGCATCCGTGAACCGCCTGGGCATCGGGCCGCAGGGCTTCGGCGGAACCGTGACTGCGCTGGCTGTCAACATTGAACAGGCGCCGACGCATATCGCCGGACTGCCGGTCGCGGTCAACGTCGGCTGTCATGTGACGCGCCATGCAAGCGCCGTTCTGTAAGTGACGGCGGATACACCTATCAAATTTGTACAAAATTACGACAACTGCTTGACGTATTTTGAAAAATATGGTATAATATACCTGTAATTGCAGACCAAGAAGGAGGCCGTGCCGATGACGCCCGATCCGAGCCGCATCGAAAACATGAAGCAGAATGCTGCGGTACTGACCGCAATGCTCGATCACCGCAATCTGAAATATACCGTGCAGGAGCAGACCGATGCACGCACGCATATCCGTATCCGCTTTTCGGGTGCGGATCTGCCGATGACGCTGCATATCATTCTGCGGGCGGATAAGCAGATCGCATCCGTTTTTTCCGTGATGCCGTTTGCCGTTGCGGAAGAACGCAGAAAGGATGCCGCCGTCGCGGTTGCGGCAGCAAATCACGGGCTGATTGACGGTTCCTTTGATCTGAATCTCAGCTCCGGCGAGATCCGGTTCCGGCTGACAAGCTGCTTCATTGACAGCGTTCTCAGCGAATCGCTGTTTTCGTATCTGATGTTCGTGTCCGCGGAAACGGTTGACCGCTACAATGACCGGTTCCTCGCGCTGAACAGCGGAGATATGACGCTGGAGCAGTTCCTTGCAGCGGATGCTGCGGACGGGGCTGCCCCGTAACCCGAAAGGATGATGCATCATGCGGAAATATCTGACGGAATATCTGCGCGCTCTGGAGGCCAGACTTGCGGATGCCGATGCGGACATCGACTACGAAGAACTGGAGCAGTCGCATCTGATCATGATCGGCTTTATGCAGCATGAGCGGCTGATTCATTTCCTTGTGACGATTCTGTTCGCGCTGGGATTCTTCATCACACTGGCGATCTATCTGCTCGGCGAGCTGATTATGATGCTCCCGCTGCTGATTCTGATTCTCGGTCTGCTGGTGCCGTATATCTGGCATTACTATTTCCTTGAAAACTCCGTGCAGAAGATGTACAAACTTCACGACGAGATCCATGCCCGCAGGCTGCGGCAGACAAAGAGCAGCACTGCATCGTGAACGCAGAAAGGAAGGTATCCAATGGAGCTTTACCGCCCGCTGAATGCAGACGAGTTTCAT
>JAFZBC010000125.1:0-5561 GCA_017561965.1 Oscillospiraceae bacterium | reverse complement strand
CAAATTTGAATTAGCGCTTGCAATTTAATTGGATATATGCTATAATGATTTTGTGTATCCGTCCGGATACAGCGCATTATCCGGGGCGCCGCCGTCTGATACGGCAAAGCCCGGAAAAACAGAAAGGAAACGAAATATATGTGTGGAATTGTCGGCTACGTCGGCAAGCGTGACTGTGCCGGTGTCCTGATCGACGCGCTTTCCAAGCTGGAGTACCGCGGCTATGATTCCGCCGGTATTGCAGTGTTTGAGCAGGGACAGATCCAGATGCGGAAATCCAAGGGGCGTCTTGCGGATCTTTCTGCGAAAATGGAGCAGGAGGGCAAACCCCAGGGCGTGGCCGGTGTCGGTCATACCCGCTGGGCGACGCACGGAGAACCGTCTGACACCAACTCGCACCCGCATCAGGGCGGCGCGCATGTGACACTGGTGCATAACGGCATCATTGAAAACTTCAAGGACTTGAAGCAGCAGCTCACCGCGGCAGGCAGATGCTTTGTATCGGAAACGGATACCGAGGTCGTTGCACAGCTGCTGGATTCCAATTATACCGGTGATCCGCTTGAAGCGATCGCAAAGACGATGGCACAGGTCAGAGGCAGCTTTGCGCTCGGCATCCTGTTCAGCGACTTCCCGGATACGGTCTATGCCGTCCGCCGTGAGAGCCCGCTGATTGTCGGTGCCGGTGAGGGCGAGAGCTTCATCGCATCCGATGTGCCCGCAATTCTCAAATATACGAAAAACTACTATCTGCTGGAGCACGACGAGATTGCCGTGCTGGATCAGAGCGGCATCCGCTTCTTTGATATGCAGTTCAACCCGATCGAAAAGAAGCTCATGACCGCGGACTGGGATATGGACGCGGCGGAAAAGCAGGGCTATGATCACTTCATGCTCAAGGAGATCCACGAGCAGCCGGAGTCGATCCGGAAAACGGTTCTGCCGCGCGTTGAGAACGGCCTGCCGGATCTCAGCGAGTGCGGCATTACGCCGGAAAACATCCGCGATTTCCGCAATATCTACATCGTGGCCTGCGGCACGGCGATGCACGCCGGTATGGTCGGCAAGTATGTCATTGAGAAGCTGGCGAGAGTGCCGGTCATCGTGGACATCGCTTCCGAGTTCCGCTACCGCAGCCCGCTGATCGGTGAGGGCGACCTCATCATCATCATTTCGCAGTCCGGCGAAACCGCCGACAGCCTTGCCGCGATGCGTCTTGCAAAGAAGCTCGGCGCAAAGACGCTGGCCGTCGTGAATGCCAAGGGCTCCTCGATCGCCCGCGAGGCAGACATGCTGATTTATACACATGCCGGTCCGGAGATCGCGGTCGCCTCGACCAAGGCATATATGGTGCAGATTTCCGTGATGTATCTGTTTGCGTTTGAGCTGGCACTGTCCAAGGGACGGATTACGGAGGACGAATGCCGCAGACTGACGGCGCAGCTCCTGAAAACGCCGGAGTATATTGCGGCCATTCTGGAACGCAAGGATGAGCTGAAAGCGATTTCCGAATCTCTGCTGGAGGCGGAATCGCTGCTGTACATCGGCAGAGGTCTGGATTATGCGCTTTCCATGGAGGGCTCGCTCAAGCTGAAGGAAATCAGCTATATCCACAGCGAGGCTTACGCAGCCGGTGAACTGAAGCACGGCACGATCTCCCTGATCTACAAGGGAATGCCGGTGATCGCAGTCGATACCCAGAAGGCACTGCATGAAAAGACCATCTCCAATATCAAGGAGGTCAAGGCGAGAGGCGCCGTGACGATCCTTGTCTGCGGGGATTCCTATCAGCCGGAGGGAGATATTGCAGATTACTGCTTCCGCCTGCCGGAAATGGAGGACGATCAGCTGATGCCGATGCCTGCCGTTGTTCCGCTTCAGCTGCTGGCGTATTATACGGCAGTTCTGCGCGGCAATGACGTGGATAAGCCGAGAAATCTCGCAAAATCGGTTACAGTGGAATAAGCGTCTTTCAGTACGCCGCGGGCAGCATTTGTACCGCGAGGGCGGAAACAGGGGAGATTTGCCCCGTTTTCGCCCTTTTATGCATTTTTGATTTTAAGTTGGAGGGAGATCTGAAGATGAAGCTTCAGACGATTTTACGCAGCATTTCTTTGACCGGCGCCGCCATGCTGGCACTGCTTTCGGCCGCACCGGCCGTTTATGCGGAGCCTGAGCTGGAGGAGGATGAGATCATCCTTGAAACAGAGGATGACGAGCCCGAAACCTTTGACAGCGGGGACTATTCCTATTCCAAGCTGGTTTCGGACGGCAGCGACGAGAAGGCTGCCTGCATCGAGCAGTACAAAGGCTCGGAGGCGGATCTGGAGATCCCGTCGGAACTGGACGGCCTGAAGGTCGTGAAGCTCGGCAAGAATGCGTTTGTCAATGCGGACTATCTGCATTCGGTGACGCTGCCGGAAACAGTTACCGCGCTCGGCGATTACGCCTTTGTCAACTGCCTCAGCCTGATGGAGTACCGTGTGGCAAAGGGCAACCCGACCTATGAGGTCAAGGACGGCGTGCTGTACAGCGGCACGGTGCTGGAGCGTTATCCGCTCGGCAAGGCGCCGACGGAGCTTGTCATTCCGGACGGTGTGACGGGCATCGGCGATGTCGCCTTTGCGTGCTGCGAAACGCTGACCTCCGTCACGTTCCCGCAGTCGCTGAAAAAGATCGGCATTGCGTCGTTCTCGGACTGCAACGGCCTGACCGCGGTCACAGTTCCGGACGGTGTCACGGAAATCGCAAACTTCGCCTTCAATAACTGCCAGAATCTGGAGGACGTCACACTCCCGGATACGGTTGAAAAGATCGGCTTTGCTGCATTTGCCTCAACTGCCCTGCGCTCGGTTCAGATTCCGGCATCCTGCACGGACATCGGGGAGCAGGCCTTTGCACAGACCAATCTCGCGGAGATTGTGATCCCGAAAACGGTTCTGTCAATCGGAGAAAAGGCGTTCGGCTTCAAGCTGGACGAGAATAACGAGCTCCACATGGACAGCACGTTCATGATCGGCGGTGAGCTCGGTACGGCCGCAGAGAATTATGCGCGGATCGGCGAGGAGGGGCACTCCTTCGAGTTCGTCAACACCGGTGCGGAGCCGGAAGTCCCCGCGGAGGAAAAGAGCAATGTCGGCCGGATCATCGGCATTATCGTCTGTGTGCTGCTGCTGATCGCAATTCTTCTGATCGCATTCCTGAGCGGCAAAAAGAAGAAGTCCGCGAAGCCGGAGAAAAAGGAAACCGAACAGCCTGCGCCGGAGGAACCCGAAGCGGAAGCTGCGGAAACCGTCAGCGCAGAGGAACCCGCGGCAGAAGCAGATGAAGAGGCAGAGGCATCCGAAAGCGGAGAGGAGATTGGCGATGAATAAGCTGATCCAATGTCTTTGCAGCGTCGGGAGCAGCCTGCTGCTGCTGGGCGGCTGTATCGGCGGTATGCCTGCTTCGGCGGATACAGCCGGGAGCTATACCGAAAACGGCATCACCTATTCCGCCGTGAAGGACGGCGTGCAGGTCAGCGGTGCGGAAAATACTGCCGAAAAGCTGACGATCCCCTCTGAAACGGAGGCGGGTGACGCGGTACTCAGCATAGCAGACAATGCGTTTTCGCCGTGTACAAAGCTGAAAACCGTCACGATCGAATCCGGCCTGACCGAGATCGGCAACGGCGCGTTCAGTCAGTGTGCGGCGCTGGAATCCATCACGATTCCGGATTCCGTCGAACGGATCGGACAGGGCGCATTCTATTACTGCATCATGCTGAAGTCGCTGGATATTCCGGATTCCGTAAAGCAGATCGGGGAATATGCATTCTCCAACTGCTATGCGCTGACAACGGTGCATCTGCCGAAGGGTCTGAAATCGCTTCCGGCATATGCATTTTACTATGACATCGGTCTGACGGAAATCGCATTGCCGGACGGCATGGAAAGCCTCGGCGAAATGAGCTTTGTCAACTGCATGTCCATGAAACAGCTCTCGATTCCTGCCTCGCTGATTTCGTTCGGAGAGTATACCGTGCTCTCCAGCATGGGACTGGATACGATCACTGTGGACGCCGCAAATCCGGTTTACCGCACAAGCGGCGAGGGCTGGCTGATCACCAAGGACGGCACGACGCTGGTGCTGTATCCGGCGGGCAGAGCGGACAAAACCGCAAAGGTGCCCAACGGCATCACGACGATTGCACCGTATGCGTTTTCCGGTGCGCTTTCGCTGGAGGAGGTGCAGCTTCCGGATTCCCTGACTGCAATCGGGGACGGCGCATTTGCGGACTGCCGGATGCTGAACAAGATCAATCTGCCGTTCCGTCTGACAGAAATTTCGCCGAGCCTCTTTGCCAACTGTGAGAGCCTGACCGAGGCTGCAATTCCCGCCAATGTGACCGCGATTCAGCAGTACGCGTTTTACTGCTCCGGTCTGACGGACGTCACGATCCCGGAATCTGTGACTTCGATCGGCAGCTGTGCATTCTGCGGCTGCAAGAATCTGCGGGAGGCAACCGTGCCGAAAACCGTCACCGAGATCGGGGACATGGCATTCGGTTACGCGGTCGATTCGCAGAGCGATGAGGCACCGAAGCCGGATCCGGCCTTTGTGCTGCACGGCAAGCCCGCATCGGCGGCAAAGGCCTATGCATCCGCGGCAGGCATCACGTTCAAACAGCACGGCATCGACCTGCGGATTCTGTTCGGTGTGATCGGCGCGGCTGCTGCTGCGCTGCTGATCGTGCTGATGATGCGCAGCACGAAAAAGCGCCCCGCCGGTGAGGATGCTTCTGACGGCGATGCCGCTGCGGCGGTCATTGACGATCCGAATTACACGAGTATTCTGGAGGATGAGCCGGAGGACGGCGATCCGTATGACAGAAGCTACGGCTTTGCATCGGACGAGGATGACGATGCCGAAGCAGAGCCCGGCGAAGAACCGGACGAACTTACGGAATAACAGGAGATTAGACGTATGGACAGGAAAGAATTCCGGCTCGCGGCATTCATGCAGAAGGCTGCGGTCTGGGTCGTCGGCGTCCTTTCGGCGCTGATCGCAGGGTTTCTCTCTGTTGTCAGCCTGCTGCATACGACGGCCGTCGAGGTCGTCCGGGAGGGCGAGGGCATGGATTCCGTCGTGAACCGCATTCACGAAAGACTGGAATCCGTTATCTATTATAATGATAATTTTGTGCTGAACCTGCTGGTGCTGGCCGCCGGCATTCTGATGCTGTTTATTCTGGCATCGAGAGTCAAAAAGGTGCCGCTGCGGAAATTGCAGATTGTGCTGTTTCTCTGGACGCTGCTGCTCGGCACGGTCTGGGTGCTGTCCTCGCAGGTTTCCCCGACGGAGGATTCCTGGACAGTCACCTCCGCGGCGCAGGAATTTGCCGTCAACAACTTCGACAAGTTTGAGAATACCAAGTATTTCAAGAATTATCCGTTCCAGCTTGGCTATGTGCTCTTCAATGAGTGCGTGATCCGGTTCCTGTCGCTGTTCAAGCGGCCGGAAACGGTCATGGTGCTGGAGGTGCTGAACGCCGTGTTCCTCGCCATGATCAACACGCTGCT
>JAFZBC010000124.1:0-6193 GCA_017561965.1 Oscillospiraceae bacterium | reverse complement strand
GGTACCTGTACAGCTGACTGTCATATCATTTTTGCGATCTTCATGAGGATCCTTGCAATGTCCCCGGAATCCGGCTGACCGTTTTCGTTCATGTCGGCATTGGCATAGCCCTGCTCCGTCACTTTTGCTTCACTGTCCGCAACAAGCAGTCTGGCCAGCAGCACGGCATCCGCAACATCGACAGAATTGTCGCAGGTGACATCGCCGCGCAGCGTCACGGCAATGGCCGCGGTCGTCGCAGCCGGTACGGCCGTTGTTGCAGCAGATGCAGTTGTAACGGCGGGTTGTGTGGTTTCCGCAGGCTTTGTGGTCTGCAGAACGGACGCCTTGTAAAGATCCTTCGGCATCTCATCCAGCGTCAGCACCTGATCGCTGTTGTAGAACGCCTTGAGCAGATCCTTCGGGTTGTTGCTCTCTCCGGTGATGTACTCGTCGTACCACGGGCAGATGTACGACCACCATGCACCTTCGCTTGTGATTTTTTCAATATCGGGGATGCGGTCGCATTCCGAAAGCGCGACCATTTTGGTATCGCCGGAATATCCGACGAGCTTCAGAAAGACGGACGTGGCCGGATCGGTGCCCCAGCGTGTGGGCGAGCCCTCGTATTTGTCATACGCGATCATGTCCACATATTCCGCACCCGGATACCACTCGATCGAGTTATCCATCTCATAGAGATTGAGCTCCCAGATCAGATTGTGCAGGCCGTAGGTTTCGGTCAGCTCGCTGTACAGCAGCTTCCAGAGCTCCTTGAACACCTCCGGGCCGCGGTCGCCCCACCAGAACCATGCAGTGCCGTCGCCGTAGCGGCCGTAATTGCCCTGCGCCTCATGCAGCGGCCGGAAAATAATCGGCACACCGGCCTCCTGTACGCGCTGGAGCTGCTCCGCAAGCATCTTCACAGCCGCATCAAAATACTGCCGTTCCTTGGAATCCTCTTTCAGGATATTCGCAGTATTGAACGTGCTGTTCGACGCCTGATAGTTCTTGTAGGAACACTTCTGTCAGTCCACCGCGTCACCGAGCGTGTAATTTGCAAAGTCAACCGGCACATTAAGATGCCAGCTGGCTGTCGCAATGCCGTTTCTTTCCTTGCACCATTCGATCACGCGCTCCGTGGTGTTGTCGTCCCAACCGTAAAGCGGGTTGTAGTTCATGAAGTCGAATCCGCGGACAGCCGGGAGCTTTCCGGTCGTATCCTTGAGATAGTCGAATTCATACTCATAGTTTCCGTCATGGCCGCTGCCGTAGATCTCCTGCTGGCCGCTGATGACCTGCTTGCCGTAATTGTCCGTCAGGAACTTCATCAGCGATCTGGTTTCCGCATTGGCCTTCGGATCGCACGGCACCGGATCAATCTTCATTTCCGGCATCTTTGCATAGCCGAATGTCACGGTATCATAGAGGATATACCCCCAGCTGCCGGTCGATCCGACCTCGATCGTGTGCTTGCCCGCCGGAATGAAGAAATAGCCGAAGCTGACCTCTGTCCATGTATCGGTCTTTGCAATGTTGATTTCCGCGGTCTTCTCGCCGTCCACAGCCAGATCCTGGAGCCGGTCTCCGAGATAGCTGAGGCAGCGCGTTCTGACCTCATACATTGCGCCCTCTTTCAGATCGACGTCAATCTTCACGCCGCCGGAGCCCTGTGCCCAGACAAAGCCCTCTCCGGAATAGCCCGGATACTCGTCGTTATAGACCTTCGTGGCGACCTGTGCGCCTGTCGTGACCGTCAGCGCCTCTGCCTCGGATTGCAGGATCACAAGATCCTGATCCGCAGCCGTCACCGGCAGTGCTCCCAATACACCGCCCGCAACCGCCGCAGCAGAAACCGCCGCCGTCAGACGTCTGTTCCATCCTTTCATACGGATACCCCTTTCCTCTTGGCGCAGGCAGTGCCCGTTCCGCCTGCTTCTGCCCCAATTATATCACAAATGCACAAAAAAATCAAGTATTCCGTATATATTCTAACGTATCAGCAAACAAAAAGCGCCGGAATCAACCGTAAAGCTGTCACCCTGCACAATCATAAAGTGCAGAAAAGGCGCCACCCGTAACGGAGCGCCCCTCTGCGTATATCATGAAAAAATCGGAAATAGCTTTTTGTCTGCGGACGGAGCCGCAATCGGTTCCGGATCAGGGAGCCCAGTCCGGAATCGCCTCATAGCACAGGCCCAGGCCGTCCTGCGCATGGAACAGAACCAGATAATTGCCCATGTAGGATACGGCGCCTTCCAGTCCCGTCAGCGGCGTAATGTCGCTGATATGCTGTTCCGTGCTGTTTTTCCAGTCGTAGCGGAAGAAGATGAGTGTCCTGCTGTATCCGTCCTCTGAATCCCTGATTCCGACAAACATATCATTGCCGATATTCAGGCAGTGATCATATGCGGACTGAAGCGGCACATTTTCCTTGATGACGGTCGTCTGCTTTGTGCTGAGATCATAACAGAGCCAGCGGCTGTTCCGGTCGAGGAACCACATTTTGTTGTCCCTGACACACCACGCACTGTGCGCCTGTGCCTCCTGTCCGCTGCCCAGCGGATAGCTTGTCATCGTGCCGGTGACTGCATCCACACGGATCAGTGTATCCTGTCCCTGCAAAACATACAGCGCGTCCTGATAATCCTGTTTGATAAAGCTCCATGCAATGTTGTTTTCGTCAATGCCCTCCGGCCCCGGCTGTCCGATCAGCTTGATCGTACTGCGCTTTGCGTCCACGAGCAGCACATATGTGCAGTCCGGATTCACACCGGCAACGCCGAGGCTGAGCGAAGCATTGACAATGTACCGCTCGGCCGATGCATCCGCCGAACCGATTTTTGTGATGGAATTGATCCAGAGGTCAGCGTCGCCGAAACTGCTGCCGTTCACCTGTCTGATCTCAAACAGCTGTGTTTCAGCGCCGGTTCTCTCGTCGATCGTATAGACCTTTGTGCCGCGCTGTACATGTGAGCCGTCGAGCAGCCGAACCGTCACGCCGTCCTTCGGGGTGCCGTCCGCATTCATGCGCGCATTATTCAGATTGTAATGATAGAGCGGGCAGCTCTCATCGTCATGCTTGCAGTTCTCTTTCCGGCAGACGGTACCGGCATCGACATACATCACCGACTGATCCGAATACGGTCTGAGCCGGGTTCCGTTGTACATGACTTCATACAAATCACCGCTGCCGTCCGTGCAGAATCTGCCGATCTGCGGATACAGATATCCGCTGCCGCCGAAGATATTGGAGCCTTCTGCGACCGTAAACCCTGCCGCATTCGTTTTGGAAGCGGTCGTGACGGTGCCGCTTACCGTGGTGCCGTTCAGCGTTGTGCCGCTGACGGTCGTGCCGTTTTCTGCATTGATACTGCCCGTACCGCCGACAGCCGTTGTCGAGATAGCCTCTGCGATGCTGCTGTCATCCGGCGTGCTGAGGCTGTATTCTTCACCGTAGTAAAGCGCCTTTCCGGTATGCAGATCGATCATGACGGCCTGCTCGCCGTGCTTTGCCGGCTTTTCCGCACCGTTTACCGTCACCGGCAGATACACAATCACCATGTCGTCAGACTCGTACACGGACTGGTAGCCGGGCAGCTCCGGCGTACCGTAAGCGGCCGTATCGAAATACTGATCAAACGGAACGGAGAAGATCTGCTTCTCGTCCCTGCCGTCCAGCGTGCTTCTGTAAACCTGAAAACTGTCTGCATCGGTTGTCATGCGGATTTTTGCCGTTCCCGCATAAAGGCGGTCATTCATGCTGACCTCTGCGTCCTCCAGTTTGCCGCTGTTCAGATCCGCGACCATCCAGCGTTCCGGAACGGTCGCCGGATCCGCTTCCCCGATTTGATATTGCTTCACGGCCAGATACAGCTTCTGATCCTTCAGCACAACCGCGTTGTATTCGTAATGCACCTGCCCTGCATCCCACACAGCGGTATCTGTCAGCGAACCGTCTGCGTTCAGCTCATACTTTGCCAGTCTGCCCGCCATCGAGCTGAATGCATAATAGCTTGTTTCACTGTCCGGGAACAGCGTGCAGAAGGTCGGGTCATACTGCTGCACGGCAGTTTTCGTCTGCAAATCGCAAATCAGCAGGGCTTCATACTGCGCGTTGTTGTCGTATCCGATGCAGAGCAGCCGTTCACTGAGCTTTTGCACGCTGTGGATGCGGTCTGCTTCCACGGTCAGCGGGAACTGCCATGCGGCAATGTCAATCAGCTCGGTTTCCTTGCCGAAGCTGTCCGTTTCAAAGATCTTGCCGTCGTGCAGGCGGAACAGGTTTTCGCCGTCCTTGAACAGATTCTCCGGCACCTCGTCATCCTGCATGCGGATCGTTTTACCGCCGCTGCGGACAGACCATTTTTCGCTCCACTCGTAGACATAATCGTCATCATAGCAGATGATGCCGTTCATACCCCTGATCTGATGCAGTTCCCCGTGACCGCCGTAGAGATTCCTCTGCTTTTCCAGATCTTCGGTCACACTGCTGTCCTTGTCGGAATTGGCCGTGTCAATCTTATCTTTGTTTGCTCTGTATGCGATCATGCCGACGACCACGGCCAGCGCTGCGGCCACTGCGCCGAAGCTGACGGTCATCCTGCGGATCTGCCGGATCCTGCGCCGCTGTGCGCCGTCCCAGGCAACAGCCTCCTCGAGATACTCACCGCGGATCGAACCCATAATGTTCATATAATCCTGCTCTTTCACAGCAATCCCTCCTTTTCAAGATGATCTTTCAGGTGATTGCGGGTGCGCAGAAGCGTCATCTTGACCTTGCTCTGACTGACGCCGCACTTGTCCGCAATGTCCTTGATACTGAGATTGCTCCAGTACCGAAGCACGAACATGACGCGTGTTTCCGCAGGCAGATCCCCGAGAAAGCTGTTCAGCTCATCGGAAACCGCACGCGCATCAAGCTCCGCCTCCGGGTTATCCTTGGAAGCCAGCACTTCCTCGATCTCACTCAGTGCGACGGCAACCTCTCCGCCGCCGCGCTTGGCCGCCTTTTTCGAGGCACGCCGGTTGCACGCCATATTCCGCACGGTCACGGTCAGGAAGGCTGCAAGATTCTGCGGCTTTGCCGGCGGAATTGCCTCCCACAGCTTAAACAGTGCATCGTTGACGCATTCCTCCGCGTCCTCGCGGTTGCCGAGAATGCATTTCGCAATGCTCTGGCACAAACCGCCGTACTTTTTTTCAGTATGTGCAATGGCCTGCTGATCACGGCGGAAATACAGCGCGATGATCTGGTCGTCGGCGATAGTCTGCATACGGTTTCACTCCTTATGGATTGATATTCTGATGTCTGTCAGTTCCTTACATCCTGATTCGTCCGCAGGAAAGCGCTCCTTTGCCGGAGCGCAGACCTGCGTATATCATGAATAATTTAGGATATTGCTTCATCTGATCAGTTGTGCGGCATCCATTCAGCAAGATTGACTTCAAAGAACTGTGTGCCGTTTTCGCTGTCACTGACCGCGCCGGTAAAGGTGCCGTTGAACATGCTGACCTCAGCGCAGCTCAGCCAGCCCCGGTTACCGAGCGGAAGCTGCATGCTGTTTGCGTAGTCATAGCGGAACACCTCAACATCGGTCTGACCGGCAGCATTCTCCTTTGCCGCAAAGAACACACCGTCACAGTATGCACAGGGGACATGACCGGTGGCCTGGTCACGCAGCAGTCCGGTATTCTGCTTCAGAACATGCGCAATCTTCTTGTCCCATTCAAAGCTGCACCACTCATCCCGCATGTTCTGATACCACATCTTTCCGTCATAGATGCACCATGCAATCGCATCCGGATATGCATCCGGTGCAACCGGAATTTCGTACTCCGCAATCAGATTCAGGGAATTGTCAAGGCGCACCAGCGTCCCGCCGTTCTTGATCACGAACACATCGCCGGTTTCCTCGTCCTGGCGCCAGGTTTCCCATTGCACGCCGTTGCTGTCCGCATCCCAGCCGTGGTCGCCGGCAACCAGCGACGTGATCAGCTTCTGCGTATGATTCCGGATATCCACCAGCAGCAGATGCACACCGTAGGTGCCGTTTCCGTTGCTGGTGAACAGATCGCCGTTGTATGTGACGCTGCAATTTACAAGATATTTTCCGGTATAGACCTTTCCTGCGCCGGGCAGCGGAGAAATGCCAAGCACCTCCAGCCGGTTGCCGCCGGTTTCGCTGACGGCGGTGCCGTCAATCTGCGTGAT
>JAFZBC010000017.1:0-7711 GCA_017561965.1 Oscillospiraceae bacterium | reverse complement strand
GTGCCGCCGAGTGTCTGCTTGGAGATGACGACATCCTTTAACGGCGCATCATCCATTATAATAGTATTCTTTTCCGAGGTGACTTCCGTTTCACCGATCTTCACGATCTTCTGATCTCTGATCTCGAACGTGACCTTTGTGGTGATATTGTAGCCGTCCGGTGCCGCGGTTTCCTCCAGTGTATAGATACCGTCGGGCATGTACTTGACCTTGGTCGGCGTCGTACCGGATTTCCACGAGATTTCCTTGCCGCGATCCGAAATCGCCTCTGCGCCGGTGCCGAGCTCCAGCACGGATCTCGAACCGCCGAACATTGTCGATTCCAGCGAGATCTCCTCACCGTTGGTCTTCTTACCGGTCAGCTTCAGCGTTGCACCGGCAAGCTCGCCGCCGATCAGATCCTGCTTGGAAAATTCAACGGTCGTGGTCTTGATATCAAATACCTTGTTCGTAATGTTGACGGTTCCGTCACCGTTACTGACAGGGTTGCCTTCATAGGAGTCTGTAAACCGTTGCAGCTTGCTGGTGTCCTCCTTGACGTAGTAATACCATGGATTGCCGTTGCAGTCCGTCTTCGGGAGATCCTCAAAGGAGGCCTTCCAGCCGCTCGCTTCGTTCAGCGTGCGCTGTCCGACAAACTCGACCGCATTCAGATCCTCGTTCTCCTGCTTGGTGGGATCGTAATTCTCTGTTGCAATCTTTTTGCAGAGCGCATCGTACTCAAGCTGGAGCGCATCCAGATCCAGGTAGCCCTTATCCGCATGCAGCAGATAAAGTTCCTTGTTGCTCATGTTCATCGCAATCGCGAAATCGCCGTGTGAATCGTACGGCCCGAGATCGCCGGCAAAGACATCAAGCATATAGTGGTCGCCCTTGTAAGGGTACGCCATAGTATTGCCCTGACGGCTTTCACCGTTTTCATTGATCCAGCCCCACGCAGCCACATTGTAATTCTCGGGAATTACAAAATGGTTCATCTTGTAATCAATCATGTCGCAGGGCATGGTGGGTGTTTTATTGGTGATTTCCAGCGTATCCGTCACAATCGAAATCAGATTCTGACTTCCTGTGTTCGGACCGACCGGCAGCGAAGAAACCATCACCAGTTTTTTGCAGGCAAGGTTACCGTTCAGATGCTGATTATGTGTGATCGTATCGAACGCAAACACTTCAAAATCGCCTGCAACTCCGAGCGGGCCGCCGGAATACCACACGCTGTCCTTATAGGTACCCTGCGTGTAAGGCAGACCGTCCTGGCCGACTTTCTGCTCAGACTGTGTACCTGTGCCGGGGCCCGCACCGGGGCCGGCCGGACCTGCGGGTGCAGTCGTCTGCGTGCCGGTATAATTGACCGCGTTCTCTTCACAGTATTTCGGATCCAGATTGCCGTTTCTGGAACGGTAAAGATTGACCGTGACGGAGTTCGGCTGCGTCATACCCATCATCAGCTGGCCCCATGTCTTTGTGACGTCAACCTTCTCCTTCTCCTGCTCCTTCGGCTGCGGTGCAAGGAAGGAAGCCTTGTGAATCTCATTGTTATAGCGGATGTTCTCGGCAATGATCGTGCCGTCAACCGGAACATCACACTCAAAGTCCGCTTCCGGTGCAAGGATGCAGCCGACAAAGCCGCCGCCGCCACACTTGGTCACCTTGCCGTGATACATCTTATCCTCTGAACTGGAATCATAAATATTCCACAGGATATTGGAGCCCGCAAATACAGACTGTTCTCCCTCACGGGAGCTCTCCGGATGTACTGTCGGCAGATTGAATTCCTCATAGCCTGCCGCATCCAGATTGATATACAGGACCTGACCGCCCCCGTATGCAGAATCGCCCTCATGGAAATTGATATTCTCATAGGTCAGTTCCGCGGTCTGTCCCAGGGTCGCAATATTATCCGCAACCGTCAGGTTGAGGTAATGTGTACCCTCTGACGGAATATGGATCGTTGCACCGTCAAAGGTTACTTCATCTGCCGCGACCGCTATATTGCTCAGCGGAATCGCGCCCAAACCGACCACTGCCGCAGACCCGAGCGTCAGCAGCCGGTCCTTTATGCTCTTTGCCATTTTTTGTTTTTCCTCCTCAGAACATCCAAAGCTGCTCCGGCGGCTCCCAATGCCGCCGCTTCCCGATCAGCCGGAACAGTTCCCCCTCCGGCCGGATTCTTCCCCGAACAGTACCGGCCGCAGCCACAGCCCTGATACCGCTCTCTTCTTCCGGACGCTTCCGTTCACCTGCGCAGCCGCGTCCGCTGCCGCACAGGCCGTGTGTCCCGGCGGATAATCCGCTACGACGGACCGCGAATCGACATTCTTCTCAACATTTTTTCATAATCCCTCCCTGTTTTTAGACAGACTGTAATATTTTTTCGCACACTTCGTACATGTCTGCCTGTTCTACTATATTATAGCGCAACAAGCTTCAAATGTCAACCTTTTTTCAGAAAAAACGTAAAAATCAAGATTTCGCATCATCCGCGCCGAAAAAATGGTTTTGTTTTGAACAATTTGTCTATAAGCCCAAGTGTGCCAAGGAAAAAGATGCGTTTTTGCATTGTTTATAATTGTTTCTAAAATTAAAAGAATCTTGCAATAGGCACACTTTTGGAAGCGGCCTGTTTCCGCAAGATAATTATACTGCAAGTATTTATTTTTGCTGTTTTTTCCAAATTTTGTTTAAAGCCGCCGCGATTTCTGTATTAAAGCATTATTCAGACTTCGTTTCAGTGCGTTAAAGCTTTCACGCGTTAGCCTGTCAGTAAATTTTCAGAAGGACAGCGGCGGGATTCTCCATTTTTTTTCTTGACTGTCTGCCGATTATCGGTTATAATATCAGTGTATGATTATTCGCAGAGGAGGCGCACACCATGCAGACAGCGACCTTGTATCCGCACATGCTCCACGGCTGTGATTACAACCCCGAGCAGTGGTTTGACCGTCCTGACATTCTCTCGCAGGACATGCTTCAGATGCAGCAGGCGAATATCAACTGCGTATCGCTCGGAATTTTTGCCTGGTCTGTGCTGGAGCCCGCCGAAGGGGATTACCGCTTCGACCGGCTCGCGGAGATTATCAGCACGCTGTATGCCAACGGCATCCGCACGGTGCTGGCGACGCCCTCTGCCGCAAGACCGATGTGGATGGATATGAAATATCCCGAGGTGCGGCGCGTGACCGCTGACCGCATCCGCGTGCCGCTCGGCGGACGGCACAATCACTGCTATACCTCGCCCGTGCTCCGCGAAAAGGTGCGGGCGATCAACACGCTGCTGGCGAAGCGCTTTGCGCATGATCCCGGTGTCATCCTCTGGCATGTCGGCAACGAGATCCAGGGGGAGTGCCACTGCGGACTCTGTCAGGCTGCGTTCCGCGAATGGCTGAAAGCGCGCTACGGCACGCTGGATGCACTGAACGCCGCGTGGTGGACGTCCTTCTGGTCAAACACCTACACCGACTGGGCGCAGATCGAATCGCCAGACCCGGCAGGGGATACCGGCATTCAGGGGCTCGCGCTCGACTGGAAACGGTTCTGCACCGCGCAGACCCGGAGCTTCCTTGAAAACGAGATCGCACCGCTGCGGGCGGAAAATCCGCTGATCCCGGTCACGACCAATTTCATGCTGTTTTACGACGGCGTCAATTACCGTGAGCTTGCAAAATCGCTGGACGTCACTTCATGGGACTGCTACCCGACGTGGCACTGCACCCCGGACGGCGACGAAAGCGGACAGGCCTGCCTCGCAGATGCCTTCTCCGACATCTGCCGCTCGATGCTGAAAAAGCCGTTCCTGCTCATGGAGAATACGCCCTCGCACACGAACTGGCACGCAGTCTGCCGCCCGAAAACCTGGGGCTTTCACCGCCTGACCGCCATCTCCGCGATCGCGCACGGCGCAGACTCGATCCAGTATTTCCAGTGGCGTCAGAGCCGCGGCGGCAATGAAAAGCTGCACGGCGCCGTCATGACGCACGCCAACCGCACGGATACCCGCGTATTCCAGGAGGTCAGCGATCTCGGACGCACGCTGCAACGGCTCGACGCTGTCTGCGGTGCGCGGACAAACGCCCGCATCGCCATTCTCTATGACCCGGAAAGCCACTGGGCGGTCAATGCCGCAAAGGGACCCCGGAACGGGGATATCGGTGACACCGACCTGATGATGCGGTTTTATCTTCCGTTCTGGAAATCCGGCTACGCCGTGGATTTTGTCGATGCGGAAACCGATTTTTCCGGCTATCATCTGCTCTGCGTCCCGATGCTTTACATGCTGCGCAATGACGTGGCAAAGCGCATCTGCGACTTTGTCCTGCTGGGCGGCACGGCCGTCCTGACGCTGCACAGCGGCATCGCGGATGAACACGATCTCTGCTTCATGGGCGATACGCCCGCGCAGGGGCTGGCGGAGCTGGCAGGCATCCGGTATCTGGAAAGCGACCCGCTCTATGACGGGCAGCATGAAACCATGCATATTGTCAAGGCGCCGTTCCCGCTGGCGGAAAGCTACCGTCTGGAAAAGCTCTGCGAGCGCGTGGCACCCGCGGGCGCGGAGGTGCTCGGCGTGTACGGCACAGGCAATCCCTGTATGCCGGACGACCTGCCCTGCCTGACGCGCCATGCCTTCGGCAGAGGCACCGCATATTACGTCGGCGCATTTGCGGAGGATCGCTTCTTCGCGGATTTCCTGCCGGAGCTGGCAGAGCGCCTCGGCGTCAGACCGGTGCTCGATACCACATTCCCGCACGGCGTCGCGGCCGCTGCAAGGCAGGGGCTTGACGGCACGGAGTACCTGTTCATCATGAACTGGACGCGGGAGCAGAAATCCGTGAATCTGCCGTATGCGCTCAAGGATTTTGAATCCGGCAAGATCTATCAGAGCAAGCTGCCGCTTTCGCCCTACGGCGCAAAGATTCTTGTGAAAGCATAATGCCGCTTCACAGGGCAATATATTTCATTCTGACATAATATAGTACAAAAAAGGAAGACCGATATGAAACATACGATCCTGTCCGCAGTGCTCGGCTGCATGATGCTGCTGACCGCCTGCGGAAACGAACAGCAGGTCAAAACCGATGTCGATCTCAAAACAGAGGAACAGGTCGATGCGGACACCGGCATCACTTATGTGCCGGACAGCGATACGATCCGCAAAAACCTCGAAAAGAACGGCTATACCTTTACGCCGTTCGGGGATGTGACAACCAGCGGCAACGAGATCATCTCTGCAAGCCGCGGCATGGAAGCACCGAATTTTTCCTGCATCATGATCATCCGTGCACTCTCGTCCGAGGCACTGTTCCGCGATGAGGACGCAATTCAGAAAGCGGAACAGCTGATCGCGCAGTATGACGATGCACGCACATTCCGGTACGAGGATGACGAAAAGCTCGGCACACTTTACATTTTCTGCACGGCGGATGCCCTGAAGGACGCAGGCATTCTCACCGGCGCATGAACCGCCCACCGGAGGAACCCGATATGAAAAAACGACTCGCTGCCGCACTCGGCGCATGCACACTGCTGCTGACAGCCTGCGGCGGTACAAAAATACCGAAAAACGAGAAGCTGAAAAAGAACATGGAGAAAAAGAGCTACACCGTGAAAATCACGGAGGACGAATCTCTCGGCAGCATTCTCACCGCCAAAAAAGACGATGCCTTTCTTTACGTCTACCGCTTCAAAAAGGCGGAGGATACCGCGACCTTCTACGATATGTACGCAAACAGCGGCGTTCAGTACGACAGACTGTACCAGTTCCAGGATGACAGCCGCGTCGGAAATGTCATGATCTGCGCATCAGAATCCGCATTTGCCGATTCCGGCATCGTCATTGCAGAGGAGGATCAATGAGCGAAACAACCGAGCATCTCACGGAGGAGAACGCCGCCCGGACGGACGGGAAGCCGCCGCGCAGACACCGGCTCCTGCTGACAGGAATCGTGCTGCTGGGCGCTGTCCTGACCGTTCAGCTGTTCCGGAACGGCGTGCTCTGGTTCAATATGCCCTCGCGGAAAACCTATCCGGTGCGCGGCGTCGATGCGTCGCATTATCAGGGGCAGATGGACTGGCCGACGATCGCCTCGCAGGGGATCACCTTCGCCTTTCTGAAAGCGACGGAGGGCTCCGGCACCGTGGACGACTGCTTTGCAGAGAACTGGGAAAATGCCCGCGCCGCCGGACTTTCCGTCGGGGCGTACCACTTTTTCAGCTTTGACAGCGCCGCCGAAACACAGGCGGACAATTACTGCGCGGTCGTGCCGGAATGCGACGACGCGCTGCCGCCGGTCATCGACCTGGAATTTTACCGCTCCGACAATCTGCCGGAACCGGAGGAGGTGCGCCGGAACCTGCGCATCCTGCTTGAACGGATGCGGAGCACCTACGGCAAAAAGCCGATCATCTATACGACCAGAAGCTGCTGGTCGCGGTATCTTGCGGACACCGATCTGGACTATACGCTCTGGATCCGCAGCATCTATACGGAGCCTTCCAACAGCTATGTGCCGGATTGGACGTTCTGGCAGTATAATCCGCGCGGGATGCTGGACGGCTATACCGGCGGCGAGGTGCTGATCGACCTCAACATCTTCCGCGGCACCGAAGCCGACTTCCGGAAATTTGCAGAATCCCAGACGGAATCATAAACGGGATTCGGAGCAGGAGTTGATTTTATGATACTGTACAGACCGGTCGGATCGGCAGAACTGGCACTGATCGCGCAAAGCGGATACAAATGCTTTCCGCCAAGACTGCCGGAGCAGCCTATTTTCTACCCCGTACTGAACGAGCAGTACGCACGGGAAATTGCCGAAAAATGGAATGCCCGGGACACATCCGATCATAAAGGCTATGTGACGCAGTTCGAAGTCGATGACGCATACTGCGCACAATTTGAGGTTCAGACGGTCGGAAACGCCCGTCATCAGGAGCTTTGGATCCCGGCGGAGGAGCTGGAAACATTCAATCAGCATATCATCGGTCTGATCCGGGTCATTTCCGAGTATTCCGGCTGACCGCAATATACCGGACCGAAAACAGTGCGGGCACTGCCCGCTGAAAGGAGAACGCTGCAATGCGCGTCATTACCGGAACCGCACGGGGCAGACGCCTCGTCACACCCGAGGGCATGGACACCCGCCCGACAACCGACAAGGTCAAGGAGGCCGTCTGTTCCTCCCTGCAATTTGATTTTCCCGGCGCCAAGGTGCTCGATCTGTTCGCCGGAAGCGGACAAATGGGCATCGAAGCGCTGAGCCGCGGCGCCCGTCATGCGACGTTCATCGACAGCGACCCGCGTGCGATCAGCTGCATCCAGCAGAATGTCAAGGCGTGCCGGTTCTCCGACATCGCCGTAGTTCTCCGCACGGATGCCGTCAGCTTTTTGCAGCGCAATCATGAAAAGTTCGATATTGCCTTTCTCGATCCGCCCTACCGGCACGATACGCTGCTGCAAATACTGCCTCTTCTCGCGGAAAATATGCAGGAAAACGGCATAATCGTCTGCGAACACGAGCCGGAATGCAAATTACCGCAAACAATTCTTAATTTTGACTTGCAAAAGCAAAAGAAATATGGTAAAATAATAATAAGTGTTTACCGGAACGCATCAGAGGCGGAAGATGACACCTGAGGAACGCAGGGAAAACGAGGACGCCTTCATGCATGAGCTTCGCCGTAAGTCCCTGATCAGACTGATCCTGTCGCTGCC
>JAFZBC010000016.1:0-3365 GCA_017561965.1 Oscillospiraceae bacterium | reverse complement strand
TGTGAGAGCCGTACACGACCACGAGCCTGCGCGGGGGATAGAGCCGGAAATACAGTCTGCTGACAAGAAATGCGGCGCTGACGATCGTGATGAAATCCACGAGCGTCATCCGCAGGATCGGCGCAACCGCCAGAAACCGGCGGCCGATGACGCTGATCTGAAAATAGGTGATGAAATTGACGATCGCGGTGCCGATCAGCTGATAATAGATCAGATCACTGCGCTTCAGATACCCGAAGCGCGTGCAGTGGTATGCTTTGTAGACGATCGCTGTCAGGAACGTGTAGATCAGGACAACGACCCAGTTGCCGCGCCGGAAGAACGGCGCGATGATGACATCCGCGTAGTTCCGGTCCCATGTCACGGCAAACCAGAGTGTCAGGATGCCGAGCAGCAGGATCCCGCAGATCGTCGAGAACAGGTGCCGGTATTTTCTGCGTTCTATCATTCTTATTCTTGTATCCTTTCAGGCCGGGAGCCTGCGGTCAGTCTTTGCAGGGAGAGCATGCCCCGGATGACGGCGGGTGATACGCAGACTCCGCTTTTTTCAGCGCTTTCTGCATCATCGCTGCCGGAAATGCCGGAATCAGGTCGTTTTTTCGGTGATCAGACAGAGCTCCGGCGGATTGAACAGCCGCAGCTTGCCGAGCCCGCCGCTGACGATCATCTGGTGTTCTCCGATGCGGAAGCAGCCCTTATCGTAGCGCGGCATGAATCTCCGTGCCGGGGAAAGCAGTCCGCCGATGCCGGGCAGTCTGACAGCGCCGCCGTGAATATGCCCCGAAAGCGTCAGAGCAGCGCCCCATTCCGCATATGCGGGGAAGAACAGCGGATTGTGTGCAAGCAGCACAGTCTGTTCCGCGCATGGGCCGAGCAGCTCTGTGACGTCCTCAGCGGTGCAGTCCTTCTCGCCGGAAAAGCCGAGCAGGCCGCCGCCGCGGAAATAGGGACGCGGCAGGAACAGTCCGGCAAAGCGGATGCCCTTGCAGGTGACGGCTTCGTTTTCGAGCAGCACGGCGCCGCCGCGGCGTACCGCACGGCAGAATGCTGCATAGTGCTCCGGCGTCAGGTCGCCCTCATGGTTGCCGTTTGCCGCGATCACGGGCGCGATGGCCGAGAGCTGCCGGAGCAGCTGTTCCGTGCCGGTAAAATCCGTGACGTCGCGGGAAACCAGATCGCCGGTGATGACGATGATCTCCGGGTTCAGCGCCCTGACCTTGCGGATCAGACGCTTCTGATGACTGCCGAACCGCCGCTTGTGCAGATCGGAGATCTGGACGATGCGGGGCAGTCCGGGAATATCCGCGGTATATCTGCTGACACAGAGCAGCGCGGTGTTTTCGATCACTGCCCAGCCGAACACGCTGCCGCAGACTGCGGCGGCTGTCCGGAGCAGGTGTTTTTTCAGTTCGGAACAAAAGCGCATACAGCCTCCGTAACGGTTCAGACGGGAACGGGCTCCGGTGCGTGCTGCTGTACAGGCGCAGGGCTTTCCTCCATTGCCGCGACCAGCGACCGCAGACGGATCTTCGCTGCACCGAGGTTGTTGATCTCGTCGATCTTCAGCTGCGTATACAGCTTGCCGCCGCGCTCCAGGATCGAGCGCACCTCATCCGTTGTGACAGCGTCGATGCCGCAGCCGAACGATACCAGCTGCACCAGCTGCATATCCGGCTGGCCGATGACGTAATTCGCCGCACGGTACAGGCGGGAATGGTATGTCCACTGGTTCAGGACGCCGAGCTTGCCCGGATCTGCGAGTGCCGCGACGGAATCCTCCGTGATGACCGCCATGCCGAGGCTTGCGATCAGCTTGTGAATGCCGTGGTTGATCTCCTTGTCGATGTGGTACGGTCTGCCCGCGAGGACGATGATCTTTCTGCCCTCTGCACGCGCCGTGTCAATGATCCGCTGCGCCTCCTCTGCAATGCTCGTGCGGTATTGCTCCTGCGCAGTATATGCCGCATCAAGCGCAGTTTTCAGCCTGCCCGCCGGAATCCGGTATTTTGCAAGCGCGTGCTTCATTGCGAGGCATACGCCCTTTTTGCGGTTCAGATCCATATACGGCGTTATGAAGTTTTCCTCTGTCAGACGGCTGTTGTTTGCACGGAGCAGCTCCGGATAATATGCGACGACCGGGCAGTTGTAGTGGTTATCGCTCTTGCCCTCGTCGAAGTTGTAGCTCATGCACGGCCAGAAGATGAAATCGACGCCCTGCTCCAGCAGATCCTCGATATGTCCGTGCGCCAGCTTGGCGGGATAGCAGACCGTATCCGAGGGGATCGTGTGCTGTCCCTTGTAGTACATCTCGCGGTCACTTTCGTGAGAGAGCTTGACCGCAAAGCCGAGCTCTGTGAACAGCTCCGCCCAGAACGGCATCTGCTCGTAGAACGAGAGCGCCAGCGGCAGTCCGACCGTTGCAATCGGCTTTTCGCCGCGGACAGGGCGGTCTGCCTGCGAGAGGATCAGGTCGTATTTGTAATCATACAGTGACGGAATCTCATCGGATTTCGCTTTGCCTGCGCCCTTTTCGCAGCGGTTGCCGGAGATATAGCGGCTGCCGTCCGGGAAAATGACGACGTTCAGCGCACAGTGCGCGGTACAGCCGCCGCATTTTGCGCTTCTGGTCTGGTAGCTGAAATCCGTCAGGCTTTCCGCTGAAATGGTTCTGGTTTCGGCAGGCGCGTGCTCCTTTGCGTAGAGCGCCGCACCGAATGCGCCCATCAGGCCGGAGATTGCCGGACGGATGACGTCGCGGCCGAGCTCCATCTCAAACGAACGCAGCACCGCGTCGTTCAGGAAGGTACCGCCCTGCACGACGATGTTTTCGCCGAGCTCCTCCACGGATTTTGCACGGATGACCTTGTAAACGGCGTTCTTGATGATCGAGGACGACAGACCCGCGGAGATGTCCTCGACGGTGGCGCCGTCCTTCTGCGCCTGCTTGACCGAGCTGTTCATGAACACGGTGCAGCGGGAGCCGAGATCGACCGGATGCGCCGCGAACAGGCCGAGCTCGGAGAAATCTGCGATCTCATAGCCGAGTGCCTGTGCAAAGCTCTGGATAAACGAGCCGCAGCCGGAGGAGCATGCCTCGTTCAGCATGATGCTGTCAATGCTGTGGTTGCGGATCTTGAAGCATTTGATGTCCTGCCCGCCGATGTCCATGATGAAATCGACGTTCGGGCAGAAGTAGGATGCGGCCTTGAAATGCGCGACGGTTTCCACAATGCCGAAGTCAATGCCAAGACCGGCACGGATAAAGTCCTCGCCGTAGCCGGTGACCGCCGATGCACGGATATGCAGATCGGGGTTCTTGTCGGCGTAGATCTTTTTCAGCTGCTTGACGATGCGGTCAAGGGGCT
>JAFZBC010000123.1:0-2553 GCA_017561965.1 Oscillospiraceae bacterium | reverse complement strand
GTACCGTTTTACTGCTGCGCATGGTGCAATCTTGCTTCGGCGCGCAATGCAGTCAAAAGCGGATTCCGGCCCGCGTGGACAGAAATGGATGTCCGCAGCATGGAGAAAATTGCAGCAATGAATGCTGTGTAAATACAGGCGAAACAGAAACGAATCATCGGAGGTTCATACATGAATATTGCGATTATCGGTCTGGGACTGATCGGCGGTTCCTACGCGAAAGCGACGAAATCACGTACTTTGCATACAGTCTATGGCTACGATCTCGACCAGGAGGTTATGATGTTCGCCCGCATGACCGGCGCGATGGATAAAGCGCTGACGGACGAACTGCTTGAAACCTGCGACCTTGTGCTTGTCGCGCTGCGGCCGGGCGCCGCGCTCAAATGGACGGCCGATCATGCTGCAATGCTCGGCCAGGCAAAATGCACGCTTGTCGATATTTGCGGCGTAAAACGGGCAGTCGTCGGTGAGATGGCAGAAATCGCCCAGAAAAACGGATTCAAATACATCGGCGGTCACCCGATGGCCGGTAAGGAGCAGGGCGGCTTCGTCAACGCCACCGATGCACTGTTCGACGGCGCATCCATGATCCTGACGCCGGACGCAAACACGGATCTGCCGACGCTGGAAATGCTCAAAAATTACTTTACCGACATCGGTTTTGCGCACCTGACCTTCTCCGATCCCGACGAACACGACCGCATCATCGCGTACACATCTCAGCTCGCGCATATTGTTTCCGGCGCCTATGTCAAATCTCCGACGGCCCAGAAACGCCGCGGTTTTTCGGCGGGCAGCTTCCGCGACCTGACCCGCGTCGCACGTCTGGACGAGAATATGTGGACGGAACTGATGCTGGATAACAGGGAGTATCTTGCGGATGAGCTCCGGATTCTGATAGAGAATCTAAAACCTTATCTGGAAGCACTGGAAGCCAACGACGCCGATAAACTCAGAGAATGCCTGCGTGAAGGCCGGATTGCAAAGGCATCCGCGGGCGGAAATTAACAGTACGATCTTGCCCCGATGATATTCGCGGCCTTTACTCATCCAAAAATTGCGGGAATATTATAATCCGCAGCGAAAGGATAACCTATGAAAAAGCAAATTCTGACCACTCCGAACGGCGAAAGCTACCCGATTCTGACCGGCACCGGTCTGCTTGATACCTGCGGCACCGAGATTCTGTCTGTCATAAAGCCGTGCCGTGTTATGCTGGTGTCTGATACAAATGTGGCGCCGCTCTATCTTGAACGCGCTGTGAAATCTCTCGCAGATGCTGGATTTTCGGTGAATACACATGTGGTATCTGCCGGTGAGGAGAGCAAATCCGTGACCGTTTTCGGTGCGCTGCTGGAATCCTTCGCCGAAGCCAAAATGACCCGCACGGATCTGGCGGTTGCGCTCGGCGGCGGCGTCATCGGTGATCTGACCGGATTCGCCGCTGGCTGCTATCTCCGCGGCATCCGGTTTATTCAGATGCCGACAACACTCCTTTCTGCCGTAGATGCGTCGGTTGGCGGCAAAACCGCAGTCAATCTGGCACACGGAAAAAATCTGGCCGGACTGTTCCACCAGCCGTCTGCTGTTTATTGCGATGTGGATACGCTCTCAACACTGACACCGCATGAGATGGCGGACGGTGCTGCTGAGGCGATCAAAACCGGTATCCTCGGTGATCCCGAACTGTTTGCAATTTACGAAAGCGGCAATCCGCTTGCGGATTTGGAGGAAATCATTTCGCGCGCTGTTGCTTATAAATCCAGGATCGTGACCGAGGATCCCGAGGAACACGGCGTCCGCAAGCTGTTGAATTTTGGACACACACCCGCGCATGCAATCGAGCGACTGAGCGATTTCAAAATCTCACACGGCCACGCTGTTGCAATCGGCATGGCGATGATGACGCGCGCCGCCGTCAAGCGCGGTATTCTTGATAAAAACGAAGGTATGCGCATTCTGAACACAATCACAAGAAATAACCTGCCGGTTCATTGTCCGTTCAACGCTGCGAAAATGGCAAAAATTGCGTCGATTGACAAAAAGGCCGCAGCTTCTGAGATTACCGTGATTCTTCCCGAGCGGATCGGCCAGTGCAGAATGGAAAAGCTGCCGATTTCGTCGATCGAGGCGCTGTTTGCTGACGGACTGGAGGGGCAGGCATGAACGTCATCTGTTATCCGTCTGTGCTGTCCGGTTCGGTATCCGCAATTCCGTCCAAATCGGACGCGCATCGGAAACTGATCTGCGCGGCACTGTCCGGACAGCAGTGTTTCCTCGATATGCACGGCACATTTTGTGACGATATTGCCGCCACAATCCGGTGCCTGGAGGCGCTGGGAGCGACCTTTGAAGCGCATCCGTCCGGGCTTTCCGTGAATCCGATCAGGCGGCAGCCCAGCGCGCATCTCAACTGCGGCGAAAGCGGATCCACGCTGCGGTTCCTTCTGCCCGTCGCCATGACAGTCTGCAGCGACGTTTCCGTGACCGGCTCGGGACGCCTTCCGGAGCGTCCCATCGGTACGCTTGTGCATGCAATGTCCGCCCACG
>JAFZBC010000122.1:0-9476 GCA_017561965.1 Oscillospiraceae bacterium | reverse complement strand
GGTCCGGCACACCGTGCTGCACCCGTTTGAGGGCTTTGAGGATCTCCGCTGGAAAAAGGGCGGTACGCTGAAATATACGGTCATCATCATTGCAGCGCTGTTTTTCTCGCTGATCGCCAACGACCGCTGGTGCGGCTTCCAGTTCCGCCCGCTGCCGGATGCGCTGTTTTCGGTCGTGCCGTATCTGATGCGCTCGGTCGTGTATTTTCTGGCATGGGTCGTCGGAAACTGGGCGGTCTGTACCCTGCTGGACGGCGAGGGCACGATGAAGAACATCTGCATTTACAGCTCCTACGCGCTGATCCCGTACATCATCTCCACGTTTATCAACGTGATCCTGTCGCATATTCTTGTGCGGGAGGAACTGGTATTTTTCGCAGCCGTATATTATATCGGGCTGATCTGGTCAGGGCTGCTGCTGTTCTCCGCGGTCAAGGCGGTGCATCAGTATTCTGTCACCAAGACGGTCATGGCCGTTCTGCTGACGCTCTTTGCCATGCTCGTGATTCTGTTTCTGGCGGTGCTGCTCCTCAGCCTGTTCCAGAAAGTCTATGTCTTTTTCTATACGCTGTATACAGAAATTCTGTATCGCATCCGTGTATAGCGCGGAGCCCGCGCCGGCGATTCCCTTCGGGTAAATTGACCGATGCTCTCCCGGTTCACGCAGCTGCACGCCGCTGTTCGCGGCTTCTGAAAGGTTACTGCGCCCAATGGCTTGCGCTTTCAGAAAGGCCCTTTTCAGAGCTGTATTGCTGTGATAAATCAGAATTTGTGAGGAGTGAGTGCTGTGCCGAAATCATTCTGTTCAGGAAAAGTCGTTTTTCAGGACGTATACGATTATTCGCTGGAAGATGTCATATTCTTACTGGAAAACAGAGAATTTTCAGAATTCCGCTTCAACAGCGGCAAAGGGTATGCATTGATTGATTCGGAAGCGGGTGAGATTCTGATTGAGCATAAAGGATCAGACAATGTGATTCCGGAGGAAACAGTCAGGCGGATGCTGGATGTGCTGGAGCATATAGAAGAATGCATTGAAAAGGCGAATGACTGGATCATCAATCTGGATCAGAAGGATGATAAAGCGTTCCCCGCGGATCAGAAAAAGTGGATTCCTGATCTTAAGGAAATATTTGAGGTGAAAGGGATCAATTTTGGTGATCTGAAATCCCATTTTAATCGGTTTAGCATTCTGGTATGGAACCAATACCGTTGCGGCAGCCATCATCCCAAGTACGCCTCAGACAGTTTTTCGATTGAATTCTATGTGGATTATATCTTTTTCAACGTGAAGTTTGATTACAAGGATATGCTGCCGTATGAGATCGAATTGAGGATTGTTAAGAATACATGATCTCTGATTGACCGGAGCAGCAGCAAACTTCCGAAAAGGAGTTTTCTGAAAGCACAAACCGTTGGGAGCGATGACCTTTCAGAAGCCGCGAACAGCGGCGTGTGCTTCATATATTGGGAGTGCTTCGCAAAATGCGCCCGAAGGGAATTGCCAGCGGGGGCTCCCCGCCCGGAGGGAATCGCCAGCGGGGGTTCCCCGCCCGAAGGGATATGCCAGCGGGCGCTGCCCGCCGGCATTGGGAAAGGAGGTGTGATGCCGAACATGAAACGATTGCTTGCTCTGCTTTTTTCTGCCGTGATGCTCCTGCCGTTTACCGGGCTTTCCGCCTATGCGGAGGAAGATGCGGGATCCGCCGCCGAAAGCGTTGCGGAAACAGATGAGCCGGAGCTCCCTCCGCGAACGGAGGACGAGGTCTTTGCAAAAATGCGCATTGCCGCAGAGAATGACCGGCTCGCACTCTGGGTATGGGACACGGAACAGCTCGATGAGGATGCCGATGAAAAGCCGGAGGATCTGTTTGCGCTGGTCAACAAGACCAATGGCTATGTCTGGTGGTCGTCGCCGGTCAACGCGCGCTGCGACCGCATTGCGACGCCCGCGATCCGCAGTAAGCTGGCGTCCTGCCTGGTACTGACGGATGCGCTGCTCAGCAAGCGCTCCAAAAACGAATTCCCGTCCGGGGATCCGCTGAAAACGGTCATTACGCAGGATCTGCTGCCGGACGGCGTCAGAATCACCTACTTTTTCCGCAAATGCGGCATCAAGGTGCCGGTCACCTATCAGCTCCGGGACGATTATCTGGAGGTGCGCACCGATACCTCGGAAATCACGGAAAAGCACGGCCCGGACGACGAGGAGCCGCAGCTTGCGCAGGCGCTCGCCGTACTGAACGGCTTCGGCGCGGCGGACAGCACCGAGGAGGGCTGCTTCGTCATTCCGGACGGCTCCGGTGCGGTCATTCAGTTCAACAACGGCAAAAATGCGGCATCGCCGTACTGTCAGATGATTTACGGCGCTGACCGCACGGCTGTCCCCAAGACAAAGGGTGCGGTCGTCAAGGGCGTGTCGCTCCCGATGTACGGCATCTGCAAGGGCGAAAACGCACTGCTCGCGGTCGCATCCGAGGGCGAGGGCAACTGTCAGCTCTGCGCGGATGTCAGCGGCAAGGGACAGTCCAACACCGAATATAACCGCTGCTATTTCAAATTTATTCTCCGCAGCAGCGACCAGTTTTATCTCGGCGGCGACCAGATGCAGCCCCTTGACGTTTACGAAAAGAATATGGCGCCGCGCAGCATTGCCGTGCGGTATTATCCGCTGACGGCTTCGGACAGCATCAACGCCGACCGAAGCAAGGAGCTTGACTTTGCCGATCTTGCGGCCAGATACCGGCAGTATCTGCTGGAGGATCAGCATGTGCAGATCAAGGCAAAGCCCGATGATTCCAGGCTGCATGTCGATCTCTACGGCGGCTGCATGAAGCAGCGCAATGTGCTGGGATTTCCGGTGTTCATGAAAACCGCCGTGACGTCCTATCCGGAAATGGAGCAGATCGTCCGGGATTTGCAGAATGCAGGCGCTGACCGGCTTCAGGTGTCGCTGAACCGCTGGACAGACGCCGGAATCAGCGGCAAGGCTGACAGCAAGGCAAAGCCCTCGGCCACGCTCGGCGGGCAAAAGGCGTTCAGACAGCTGACGGCTTCACTCGACGCAGCGGGTGCGGAGTGGTATCCCGTTTTCAGCAATACGGCGTTTTATTCCGGAAACGGATACTGGGCGCTGACCGATACCGCCGTGCGTGTTTCCGGCGCATTTGCGCGCATTGTGGATTACGAACGCGCCTACGGCGTCCCCTACGGCAAAAAGAAAACGATGTCCCTGCTTTCCCCGGCTGCATTCCCGAAGCTGCTCGGAAAGCTGTGCGGCAGCTGTGAATCGGCCGGACTGCCGGGCATCAGCATCGGGGAACTCTCCTCGTCGCTGTACGGCGACTACGGCAGGCAGAGCTATACCGCCCGCGATACCGCGATGCAGACCGTGACAGATCAGCTGTCGCAGATGCAGCGCACGCTTGGCAAGGTGCTTTCGGAGCATCCGAATGCCTATGTGCTGCCCTATACGGATGCAATCACTGACCTGCCGCTCTGTTCCAGCGGATTCAACATTTTCGACGGGGACATCCCGCTGTATCAGACCGTGCTGCACGGGGTACTGCCGTATACGACCGAATCCGTCAACGGCAGCGCAGATATCAGGGATACGGTCCTGCGGGCTGTGGCCACCGGCAGTGATCTGCGGTTTGACCTGCTGGCTGCGGAGGCGGACAAGCTGAAGGATACCGATTTTGATGTTTTTTACTACGCATACGCCGCCGACTGGACAGAACAGGCTGCGCAGTATTACCGCTTTGCGAAGGATACGCTTTCCGCGGTCAGTGATTCGTATATCATCAGCTGCCGCGAGGACGGCAGCCGCATCACAACGCGGTACGCAAACGGCACGGAAACCGTTGTCGATCTGGATGCAGGCTCCGTAACCTGCGGCGGACAGACACGGTACCTGAAAGACTATGTGAAGGAAGGAGCCGCGGCAGCATCATGAAAATCCCATATGAACGCAGAAAATCGCTGTACGGCTACGGCTTCATCTCGGTCTGGCTGATCGGAACGGTGCTGTGGTTCCTGAAGCCGCTGGCAGAATCACTCTGCTACTGCTTTATGGATAACCGCAGATTAAAGCCGGACAGCGGCGGCATGCAGAAGATCTGGCTGCCGCTCTCGGACTGGCAGTGGCTCGGTAACTTCAAAAACGCCTTCACCGCCGACCGCGAATTCCGGCAGGCGCTGGCTTCCGTGCTGCGTGATACGGCCCTGACCACACCGATGATCCTCATTTTTTCGCTGTTCATCGCTGTGATCCTGAATCAGAAATTCAAGGGCAGAGGCTTCGCCCGCGCGATCTTTTTCCTGCCGGTCATCATTGCGACCGGGCCGGTTTACAACATTATCAGCGGCAATATCGCCGTGACCGGTGCCGACAGCGGCGCACAGTTTTCCACGCTTTTTGAAACCGATATGGTGGACAAGCTGCTGGTATTCTTAGGCGTCATGGACATCAGCGATTCGCTCAGCACGGTCATCAACACGGTCACGACCAATATCTTCGGGCTGGTCTGGAGCTCCGGCATCCAGATCCTGATCTTCCTTGCGGCGCTCCAGAATATTCCGCAGTCCGCAAAGGAGGCCGCGTCCATGGAGGGCGCGACCGCGTGGGAGTATTTCTGGAAGATCACGCTGCCCTATGTCAGCCCGATGATCCTTGCAAATTTCATTTATACGGTCATTGATTCGTTTACCAAAACCGACAACGCCGTCATGCTGCGTGTACTGACGATCCAGCAGAAGGATATGTCATATGCCTATGCCGCGGCGATGTCCTGGAGCTATTTTCTCATTGTGATGGCCGCTGTCGGCATCATCACGGTCATTATCAACAAGTACGTGTTCTACGAAGTCGAGTAAAGGGAGGTGCGGATATGGAGCAAGAGCAGGCGCAGACGGCCGAAGTCCGCATTCCCGCCTCTGCCGTTCCGGATATACACGAGCCGCATGAGATCGGCAGCGGTCTGACGAAAAAGGAGGCCGTGCGCATCCGGATGCAGCACATGAACAAGGCTGAAATCGCCGCGATGCGCCGCAAGCAGCTCGCGGAGAAATGCTGGCCGGTGTTCCGATTTCTGATTCTGTTCGGGCTGGGCTTCGTGATCCTGACGCCGCTGCTGTTCATGATCAGCTACGGCTTCCGCGACAGCGGCGACATGAGCGACCCGACGATCATCTGGATCCCGCGGCACCCGACGCTCTCCGTCATGAAGGATACCGTCCGCGCCATGGGGCTGACGAAAAGCAGCAATAACCCGCTGCTGAACACGCTGCTGCTGAATATCGGCTGCTCCCTGTGTCAGGTTGCGTCCTGCGCAGTCACCGGGTACGGCTTTGCGCGGTTCCGGTTCAAAGGGCGGGAGCTGCTGTTCAGCATCGTCATTCTGATGATTCTCGTCCCGACGCAGATCATCTCGATCCCGCTGTATGTGACGTTCCGGTATTTTCTGTTCGGCTCGGTCAATCTGATCGACAATCCGCTGGTGATGTACCTGCCCGCGATGACGGCCAACGGCATCCGTGCGGGACTGATGATCTTCATTTTCCGGCAGTTCTTCCGCGGACTGCCGAAGGAGCTGGAGGATGCCGCCTATCTGGACGGCTGCGGGCCGTTCCGGACATTCCTCAAGGTGATGATCCCGAATGCAGGCTCCTCCGTGCTGACGGTGTTCCTGTTTTCGATTGTCTGGTACTGGAATGATTATTATGTGGCAGGATCGTTCTTCTCAAACCGCAAGACGATCTCCATGGTGCTGAAAAATCTGGATGCGACGCTGAATCTGGCAATCTTCAACAATGCGAACGCCAATGTCAGCATCCGGGAGAAAATTGTCTGGCTGGAGGCAGGCTGCCTGATTTCGATCACCCCGCTGCTGATTCTCTATGCCTGCCTGCAAAAGCATTTCACAGAAGGCATCGAACGCTCCGGCCTTGTGGGGTGACAGAAGCAGCCGGCACGCGGACAAATCACATACAAAAACAGAGCCCGTATCCATGTCCGGATACGGGCTCGTGTTATGCCGTTTTCGTTTGATTACTTGTTGAGGTTTGCCTCGATCTTGTCGAGCACATCGTACAGAGCAGCCGGGATCTTGCCGCCCTTTGCCTTGATGTCCTCATCGTAGTATCTGCGCATCTCAGTGATCTCCTTCTTCCAGAGATCCTTGTCAACAGCGACAAGTGCCTTCATCTGGTTGAGATCGACCTCGCCCTCAAGGCCTTCGATGTTGATGTCCTCCGGCTTCGGCAGATAACCGATCGCGGTTTCGTCAGCATCCACGGTGCCTTCGCAGCGCTTGATGATCCAGTCAAGGACTCTCATGTTGTCGCCGAAGCCCGGCCACATGAAGTGACCCTCGGCGTCCTTCTTGAACCAGTTGACGTTGAAGATCTTCGGTGCCTTGTCACCGAGCTTCTCGCCCATTTCGAGCCAGTGTGCCCAGTAGTCGCCGACATTGTAGCCGATGAACGGCTTCATGGCCATCGGATCGTGACGGAGCACGCCGACTGCGCCGGTTGCAGCTGCGGTGGTTTCAGAGGAAACAGCAGAACCCATGTAGGTGCCATGCGTCCAGTCGAAGGACTGGTAAACCAGCGGCGTGGTGGATGCACGTCTGCCGCCGAAGATGATCGCGGAGATCGGCACGCCCTGCGGATTGTTGAACTCAGGGCTGATGCACGGGCAGTTCTCTGCCGGTGCGGTAAAGCGGCTGTTCGGATGTGCCAGCGTCAGATGCTTGCCGTTTGCGTCAACCTGAGCGCAGAACTCCGGACCGTTGACCTTTTCGCCCTTCCACTCGGTTGCATCGACCGGCGGCTCCTTGGTCAGGGATTCCCACCACGGGGTATTGTCGGAGTTATCCAGTGCAACGTTCGTGAAGATCGCATTCTTCTTGGTGGATGCGAGTGCATTGTAGTTGGACTTTTCATTGGTTCCCGGTGCGACGCCGAAGAAGCCGTACTCCGGATTGATCGCGTACAGTCTGCCGTCCTTGCCCGGCTTCAGCCATGCAATGTCATCACCGACAGTGAAGACCTTGTAGCCTGCCTTGCGGTATCCCTCCGGCGGAATCAGCATTGCGAGGTTGGTCTTGCCGCATGCAGACGGGAACGCAGCGCAGATGTACTTGGTATCGCCGTCCGGCTTCTGCACGCCGAGGATCAGCATATGCTCAGCCATCCAGCCCTCGTTCTTTGCCTGATAGGAAGCAATGCGCAGTGCGAAGCACTTCTTGCCGAGCAGAACGTTTCCGCCGTATGCGGAGTTGATCGACCAGATTGCATTGTCCTCCGGGAACTGCACGATGTAGCGGTTCTCCGGGTTGACGTCTGCCTTGGAGTGCAGACCGCGGACGAAGTCATTGGAAACATCGCCGAGGTTCTCAAAAGCCTTGGTACCCATACGGGTCATGATGTTCATATTCAGAACAACGTAGATGGAATCGGTGACCTCAACGCCGACCTTTGCGAGCGGCGAGCCGATCGGACCCATGCTGTACGGAATGACATACATGGTTCTGCCCTTCATGACGCCGTCATAGAGCGGGGTCAGCTTTGCGTACATTTCCTTCGGATCCATCCAGTTGTTGGTCGGACCTGCATCCTCCTGTCTGCGGGAGCAGATGAAGGTTCTGTCCTCAACGCGGGCAACGTCGTTCGGGCGGGTTCTGTGATAGAGGCAGCCGGGATACTTCTCCTCATTGAGCTTATAGAGTTTATCGGGATGACCGTCCGGCAGAGCGGTGACCTCAGCGACCAGCTGATCGAGCTGCTCCTTGGAGCCGTCGATCCAGACAACATTGTCCGGCTTGCAGAGGGCGATCATTTCCTCGACCCATTTGTTGACATTGGGATTCTTTGTCAGAGACATAATACAGACCTCCTAAAAAACTTTCCGGGAAAAACCAAATTTTCCTCTTTTACATTATACCGGAAATCGCCGCGAATGTCAAGCGTTTTCCCATAAGAAGTGTGAAAAACCACGGATTCGGCAAATGTCGGTCAGCAAATCGCAATAATCAGGAAATGAGGCGTTTCTTTTCATACGACATTCAGCGGGAATCGGTTACAGGTATTTCCGACAAATATTCCGGCGGATTCTTGTAGCAAGCGCCGATTATTATGAAGAATCCGTGAACATGCTTGCTTTTGCACATATTTCGCAGTATAATCACAATAGCATAATATTCGGCATGCTCTGTCAGCACGGCTGTCCGGGGAACAGCAGACAGGGCGGAGCTTCACAGCACAATTTTCTAACAGAAAGGAAGAATCATCATGAAAGCATTCAGAACGATTGCGCTTGTCAGTGCGCTCTGCCTGACGCTGACAGGTACGGTTTCCGTTTTTCCTGCCGCGGCAGCAGATGTGCCTACTGAGATCAGCTCCATTTCCAGAGGCGCCTGCGGCACCGGCACCGAATGGGAGCTGAGAGAAGACGACCGCCTGACCATTACCGGCAGCGGCGAAATCATTGATTACAGCGATCCTGAAAAAGGCAGCGAAACCGCGGCGCCCTGGGGCACCAATCTCAGAAGCGTGAAAATCGGGGAAGGCGTCACGCGCATCGGCAGCAATGCCTTTGCCGGCAATACCGCGCTGAGGAACATTTCTCTGCCGAATTCGCTGACGGAAATCGGCGATTACGCATTCCGCGCCGCCTCATTTGAAAACCTGACGCTCTCGGCGAATGTGACAAAGCTCGGCACCGGCGTGTTCAAAGAGTGTCATCCGGGCACACTCACGATCCTGAATCCGACGCTCCCGCTCAGCACGGAATCACTCGGCTTTGCCGCAAATGACTTTTTCGGCCTGCCGACGATCTGCGGCTATGAGGGTTCCACGGCACAGACCTTTGCAATGGAGAACGGCTATCCGTTCCGCTTCATCGGGGAACCTGCCGGCGACAATGTCTGCGGACAGAACCTCCGCTGGACGCTGGATGAAGCGACCGGTACGCTGACGATCTCCGGCAGCGGCAGAATGTACAATTACTTTGCATCCTTCACGGATAAGGTGCCTTACGAATTCGAATACGCGGTTCGGCGGGATGAGGCTGACGTTCCGGAACCCGCACCGTGGAGCAAAAGCAGCGTGAAAAAAATCGTGATCGGTGAGGGTGTCGAAGAGATCGGCAATTTCGCGTTCTATGACTGCAAGGATCTGGAATCCGTTTCACTGCCGTCCACGCTGGATTGGATCGGTTCGTTCGCATTCTGCAAATCCGGTTTGAAGCGCATCAGCTTCCCGGCGAGAATCGGAATTTTCGGTTCTTTTGCATTTTATGGCTGTGACAAACTGGAGGAAATCGCATTTACGGGAGATTCGTCCTATTTGGGAGTTTGCTGCTTCGGAAACTGCACCGCACTGAAAAGCATACATCTCCCCTCTGCGCTGAGCACGGTCGAGGATTACGCGTTCATGGGCTGCACGCAGCTTTCGGACATCTACGTGCCGTATTC
>JAFZBC010000121.1:0-5686 GCA_017561965.1 Oscillospiraceae bacterium | reverse complement strand
GTTCCGCCGCCGCCGATCACAAAGACCTGCGGATCCCCGGCAGGGGGCGCAGGCTCCGCGGTGCCGTACAGCGGATCGTACCGGCCGCTGCGGATGCCGTAAAGCTCCGAGATATAATCCCCGCGGAAAATCTCCTCCGGCGTGCCGATGCGCTGCGCCCTGCCGCCGCTGATGCAGAGTACCTGATCCGAAAATTTCTGTGCAAGGTCGAGCTCATGCAGGGACATGACCACGGCGATGCCGCGTTTCTTTGCAAGTCGCCGCAGCAGTGTCAGCAGCTCCAGCTTGCGGCTGATGTCGAGATAGGAGGTCGGCTCATCGAGCAGCAGCACACGCGGCTCCTGCGCAATGGCTCTGGCCAGCATGACGCTCTGCCGCTGTCCGTCACTGATCTCGCGGAATTCCTGCTCCGCAAGCGCCGCAGCGCCGGTCATTTCCAGCGCCTCCGTGACAATCGCGCGGTCTTTCTCTGAAAGCAGCCCGAGCATTCCCGTGTACGGATAACGCCCTGCAGCGGCAGCGTCAAAGCAGGTCAGCCGCTCTGCGGTCATCCGTGCGGTGAACAGGATCGAAAGCTGCTTTGCGATGTCCTTTTCATGCAGACTGTCAAGCGGCTTGCCGCACAGTGCAATCTCTCCGGAGATGCTTTCAAGCTGTGCGGCAACCGTTTTCAGAACCGTGGATTTTCCCGCGCCGTTCGGGCCGATCAGCGTCAGGATTTCTCCGGCGCGCACTGTAAAGCAGATGCCGTCCGCGATGACCTTTTTCCGGTATCCGGCGGCAAGGTCTTTGGTTTCAAGCAGAGGCGACCTTTCCATCAGCTGCGCCCCCTTTCCCGGCGGAGCATCACCCAGAGCACGACCGGCGCGCCGAATACGGCGGTCACCGTGCTGACGCTCAGCTCCTGCGGCGCAAACAGCATCCGCGCGAGCAGGTCGCAGCCCATGCAGAATACGCTGCCGCCGAGAAATGCCGCCGGAATGATAATCAGCGGTCTGGCGGTGCGGAACAGGCTCCTGACGAGGTGCGGCACCGCGATGCCCACAAAGGAAACAGGCCCTGCAAAGGCCGTGACGCAGGCAGCCAGCAGGCTGGAAAGCAGAATCAGCCCGATGCGGAACGGCAGAATCCGGACGCCCATGCTTCTGGCGTATTCCTCTCCGAGCTGATACGCGGCGATCGGCTTGGAAATCAGCACGGCGCCTGCCATCGCGGCGGCAATGATGACGGCCATGTCGCGGATGTCTGTCCAGCCGGTGCCGGAAAAGCTTCCGCGCGACCAGTTGTGCAGATTGACAATGTTGGCGTCGTCGGCAAAGGTGACGGCGAGATCCGTCAGGGCGCTGCAAATATAACCGATCATGACGCCGCTGATGATGAGCTGCGCCATATGCCGCACCTTGCCTGCAAACAGCAGGACGGTCAGCATACAGAGCAGCGCACCGGCAAAGGCCGCTGCGACCAGAATCCCGGAGTGCAGCAGCATTCCCTGCTGCATTGCAGCGATCATCACGAGCGCGACGCAGAGCTTGGCGCCGGACGAAATGCCGAGTACGAACGGGCCTGCGATCGGGTTGCGGAAGAAGCTCTGGAGCAGAAAGCCCGCGACGGCCAGCGCACCGCCGAGCAGCATCGCGGAGAGTGCGCGCGGCATCCGGATATCAAAGATGATGCGGGCGGAGGCAGAATCCGTTCTGCCCTGCATCAGAATGCGGATTGCTTCGGATGCGGAGATCCTGCCGGTGCCGGTCGTCAGGCTCAGGCAGAACAGCACCGCGGCCAGCAGAATCAGGATCAGGAATCCTGCGGCGGTGCGTACCGTGCGTGTTGACTTCATCGCGTTTCCTTTCTGTTTATTGCAGTCGCGCAAGATAGGTCAGTTCGCCGGGGTCGCCGCTGAAAATGCGGTGCAGATCCGCAATCATATCGGCAGCGCCGGTGGTCTGCTGAAACGTGTTCAGCTCGGTACACCAGACGTTCTGCGCTTTGACAGCGCGGAAGTCACGGAGCAGCGTGCTTTTTTGCAGCAGTGCACCCAGTGATTCCGGCTTGCCTTCAATCGTGCTGTTATAGATCAGCACGTCGGCGTCCCTGGCGGTTTCATAGAAGGTTTCCATCTGAATATTCATCGTCGAAAGTGCATTTTCGTCAATGTGCAGATCGGCAGCATTGAAGATGTAACGTCCGCCCGCCATGCCGATCATCTGCGAGATATAGTCGCCGGGCTTGCGGATGCTGACGCTGCCGTTCGCGGTAATGCTGAAAAAGGCTGCTGTCGGGCGCTGCTCCTCCGGCAGTGATGACTGCGGCAGCGCCTGCACCTCTGCGGCCTTTTCCGCAAAAAAGCGCTCCGCCTCCTCTGTTTTGCCGAGCAGCAGACCGTAGAGCTTGATCCACTCCATGCGCCCGAGCGGGTGCGCTTCATAGCTGGAGCGCTCCGTGATGACCGGGATCCCGAGGGAGATGATCTGCTCCCGGACGGCAGGCGAATGCAGGATCATTGTATTTTCGATTGCAAGCCCGCAGTCGGTTTCCAGCAGTGCCTCATAATCCGGTGTGCTGTATTTTCCGATATAGGTCAGATCCCCGCGCTGCATCGCGTCCTGCACATGCGGGAGCGTCCAGCTGTTCAGATCAGTCGAGGTCAGCTCCACGGCATCGAGGGCACCGAGCGCATCAAACAGATCCATGACTGCGGACGAGGCCGCATAGATATGCGAAACAGGCTGCTGTATCACGGGGAGCTGATTGTCCTCCGGCACAGGCATTCCCTCCGGCACCAGAAGATGCGCCTCAGTGCCGGTCCGGATGCAGGCATAGCCGTTTTCGCAGTAATCCACAGAAAATTCTGCTGCGTAGGAAAGCGACATCTGTCCCGTAACGTTCAGACCGGAAACGGTCTGAGCCGGGGCGGTTCCGGCGCATCCGGTCAGCAGGATCCAGACCGCCGGGATCAGCAGCAGACGCCGGTTCATGCGACGGACGCCGCCTCAAAAAACAGCGTGTATTCGATCTCGTGCGGGGTGCTCATCGCAGTCGTATCTGCGGCGATTTTCAGCGCCCGGTCAAATTCGGAAACGGGTATCTCAAACACAGAGTATTCCTCCGTGCTGACCGGCTCGTACTTTTCGCCGTCCACAAGCATGTAATCATATTTGTTGCTGCTCCAGACGATCTCGGCGGTCGCCTTACCGCCGGAAACAGTCAGCTTTGCCGGCGACTGCACGCTTGCACGGCCGGAGCCGCCATCAAGCTCAACATTTACGGTATATTCGCCGTCCTCAAGCGCGAGCGATTCCGCAGTGATCTTTTCCCGCTCCGGCAGTGCATCCTCGGGGAGCGAATCCGCACGGAACACAAGCAGGCGGTCATACCAGAGCTGCTTTTTCCGGCTGAGTGCGGCACATGGGATCTCCTGATCCAGTGCTTCGACCGGGAATGTGAACACGCTGACGCCGTCTGCTTCCTCCGGTGCAATGTAATCCGCGGCGTCGGCCTTTGCAGCCTCCTTTGCCGTACCGGCAAAGAGCGCCTCGTAGCTCTTGCTGTTGATCGTCAGTGCAGCGGTCATTTTTCCGTCCGCGACGGTCAGCCTGCAGGATGCGATCTTGAACATTGCGGAGCTGGAATCGACAGAAATCTCATATTCTCCGTCCCTGACAGATTCCGCAGGAACCGGCTCCATCCCCTCGTAGCCGACGGCATTGGCCTCAATGACGTCATCGCCGGATGCGACCGCGAGCGAGGATTCATCAGCGGCACTGTCCTCCGGTGCGGTGGTTTCCGGTGCGGATCCGGTTGTCTGCTCTGCTGCTGCCGTTGTTTCCGTCTGTGCGGGATCCGCCGCAGGTGCTGCGGTCTGTCCGCAGCCGGTCAGCAGCAGCGCGCAGAGGGCTGTCAGTGCTAAGAATCTCTGTTTCATGTTTTCCTCCCGATACAGAATCCGGACAGCAAAAGCTGCCCGGACCGTCATATGTTACTGAATGGAATCAATCGCTGCCTTCGCGTGGTCAATGTAGATCTGACGGATCGCCTCGTTCTCACCGAGTCCGCGTACCAGACACTTGACCTCATAGCCCGCGCCCTCGAAAACGGATTTCCAGGAATCCTCTTCGTCGCCTGCCATGTCATTGTTTGCGTGATCGCCTGCGACGACCATCAGCGGCTCCAGCACGACGCGCTCGTAGTCGCCGGCCTGCACCTGCTTCAGCACATCGTCAACGGACGGTGCTGCCTCGACGGTGCCGACATAATAGTTTTTGAAGCCGTCTGCGGTCAGCAGATCCTGCATCTTCTGATAGACGGAATTGGAAGCGGCCTCGGTGCCGTGACCCATGAAGCAGATCGCGGTCTTGCCGTCGTCATATTCCTTCGTCCAGTCGGTGATTGCGGTTTCCACGCGCTTGAAATCGTCATCGGTATTGAGCAGCGGCTCACCGAACACGACCTTGTCAAAGGCATCGGACTTTGCGCCGACCTGCTCAAGCAGATCGTTGTATTCCAGGCCGTGCATCAGATGCGTCGGCTGCACGACCAGCGTTTTCACGTTGTTGTCGATGGCTCTCTGCAATGCAGCGTCCACATCGTCGATCAGGATGCCGTCGCGGCGGTTGACATGGTCGATGATGATATTTGCGGTAAAGCCGCGGCGCACGCTGTAATCCGGGAATGCCTTGTCCAGCGCGTCCTCGATCGCACCGATCGTCAGGCGGCGGCTGTCATTGTAGCTCGTGCCGAAGCTCAGAACCAGCAGTTCCTTTTCGCCGATCTCGTCCTGATTGCGTACATTATCAAGGGACGCATCGCCGGTTTCGTAGTTTTCCTCGTCCTCTTCTTCTTCGGCAGGTGCTTCTTCCTCAGAGGATTCCTCCGGAGCGGTCGTTTCCGCTTCTGCTTCGGTTTCCTCCGGCGCGGTGGTTTCTGCCGCGCTGCTCTCGGCGGTGCTGTCAGCCGGAGCGGCCGTTTCACCGCAGCCGGTCAGTGCAGCCAGCATTGCAATACTCATAATGACAGCAAGTTTCCTTTTCATGATTGATACATCCTTTCATTAAAGGGGCATGGGTCGCAAAAAATGCTTCCTCTCCGTCAGGAAAGAAAGCATCGCAAACAGACCCTTCCGCTGCCGGAGAGCCTGCCAACAGTACGATCAATCCCTCGTGATCTGAGCCTTCCGGCTCTGTACCGGCAAAACGGCAGGTTTCCTGGCTTATGCATCAGCACGGTATGTCAGGCCTTCCCGGGGTTTCCCAGTGACCTTTCCGGATACACCGGAAACGGCATACCGCTCCGCAAATACAGTGACGAGATCGTGCAGGATTCTGACCTGCTTCCCTTTTACCGGCTGCATCGTATTCCGCAATCAGCCGCACCGTCTGCACTTATTCAGTTTTGTTCATGAACAGAGATATTATAGCGCAAACAGCGCTGAAATGCAAGCCCCCGGCCGCTTTTCCCGCAGTTTTTACAATTTTTTGTCTGCAAGATAAAGCAGTGCATTGCAGATTGCCGCGGCAACATTGCTGCCGCCCTTCCGTCCGCGTGCGGCAATGCACGGAATGCCGGATGCGATCAGCATTTCTTTTGACTGCACAACATTGACAAACCCGACCGGCACGCCGATCACCAGCTCCGGCCGGAAGATGCCCTGTTCCAGCAGCTCCGTCAGCCGGATCAGCGCCGTCGGGGC
>JAFZBC010000120.1:0-2264 GCA_017561965.1 Oscillospiraceae bacterium | reverse complement strand
AGGATGCCATGATGCAGGCATACTCCAGTATGTACGGCAGCTATTTCGGCGGCTGATCCCGCAGCGGCAAACAGGCAGGGGCATCGTAAAAATGTCCCTGCCTTATTTTTATACCATACAGGAAAGGAAGATTGCAATGTCAGAATATTCAGTTCACGAACCGATGGATGAACAGCTGATCATGCGGCTGGAGCGCACCGTCAAAGCGCTTGCGGCCAACCGCATGGAGGCCTGCTGGGTGCGCAACAAGGCGGAGGCGCTGGAGCGCGTGCAGGAGATGATTCCACAGGGCGCACTGGTCGCAAGCGGCGGCTCCATGACGCTGGAGGAATGCGGCATCATGGATTTGCTGCGCTCCGGGGACTACGAATACCTCGACCGCGCAGCTGTCACAAAGGAGGAGCTCCCGGCGCTGTTCCGCCGCTCGTTTTGTGCGGATGCCTACCTGATGAGCAGCAATGCCGTCACGGAACAGGGCGAACTGTATAATGTGGACGGCAACGGCAATCGCGCCGCGGCTCTGGTTTACGGGCCGGAGCGCGTGATCGTCATTGCGGGCGCAAACAAGCTGGTGCCGGATATCCCTGCGGCTGTGCAGCGCGTCAAGCGGCTGGCGGCGCCGGTCAATGCCATGCGCCTGAAGCAGGATACGCCGTGTGCATCCTGCGGGACCTGCGCGGGCGTCAGGGGGGATCTTGCGGCGGGATGTAAGGCGGAGCAGCGGATCTGCTGTTCGTATGTCGTGTCCGGCTATCAGCGCTTCCCCGGACGCATCAAGGTCATTCTTGTTGCAGAGAATCTCGGCTATTGAGCAGGTCTTGCATTTTTGCGGGATTTATGCTATACTGTATCTAATATTGAAATGACAAGGAAATGAGTTGATCCAGTTGAACAGAATCCCTGCACTTTCCGCGGTTGTGCGCGAAGAGGACGCAGACGCAATGCTCCTGACCGGAGAGGTCAATCTGATCTATATCACCGGACTGACGGCGCTGGAGGGACAGTGCCTGATCCTGCCGGATGACACTGCGGTGTTTGTGACCGACGGGCGGTATACCGAAGTGGCGGAGCAGCAGCTGAGGCCGCGCGGGTTTGAGGTGCTGACGCGCAGCAATCTGAGCGGCATGTACGATTTTCTGCGCAGCGTGCTGGAGCAGCACGGCGTCCGGCGGCTGATGTACGAGGACGATGTGCTGACGGTTTCTGACTTTGCGCTGATGCGCGAGCAGCTCCAGCTGACGTTCCAGCCGATCGGCGACCGCATCCGGCGGCTCCGGGCGTGCAAATCGCCGGAGGAGATCGCCTGTATCGTCAAAGCGCAGCGAATCGCGGAGGATGCGCTTTCCCGTCTGCTGCCGGAGCTGCACGCAGGCATCACGGAGCGCGAGGCCGCTGCAAGGCTGAATTATTATATGGCGCTGGGCGGCAGCGAAAAGCCGTCCTTTGACACGATCCTGCTGTTCGGGGAGAACACGAGCAAGCCGCACGGCGTTCCCTCTGACCGCGCCCTGCGTGAGGGCGACTTCATTCTCGCGGATTTCGGCGCGGTGTATCACGGCTATCATTCGGATATGACGCGCACGGTCGCTTACGGCCATGCGACGGATGAAATGCGGCAGGTCTATGAAACCGTGCTTGCAGCGCAGGAGGCCGCGGCACAGGCAGCCAGAGAGGGCATGCTCTGCTGCAATATGCATGAGGCGGCCATGCATGTGATCGAACAGGCGGGCTACGGCCGGTATTTTACGCACGCGCTGGGGCATTCGGTGGGGCTGGAGATCCATGAAACGCCGGTCGCATCGCCGCGCTGCGAAAAGCCCCTGACGGCGGGCATTGTCATGACGGACGAGCCGGGGATCTATATGCCCGGGAAATTCGGCGTCCGGATCGAAGACATGCTGCTGATTGAAGGCGACACACCGCGCGATCTGACGGCGTTCCCGAAAGCGCTGGAGATCCTGGCGGTTTGATGCATCTGATTTTTACGGAAAGGAGGAACTGAAAATGAAGTATGTCTGCTCTGTCTGCGGTTATGTCTATGACGAAACTGTCGGTGATCCGGACAACGGCATCGCAGCCGGTACCAAGTTTGAGGATCTGCCGGAGGATTTTGTATGTCCGCTCTGCGGCGTCGGCAAGGACATGTTTGAAGCGGAATAAACCTGTTCCGGATTGCACAAAAAAACAGCCAAAGGGCACCGGCATGCGTCGGCGCCCTTTCTTTTTGGCAGAAACACGCATAATACACAATGATTGTTCATATT
>JAFZBC010000119.1:0-13367 GCA_017561965.1 Oscillospiraceae bacterium | reverse complement strand
GCGGTACAGTGCCCGAATTGCAGCAGCTCCTGCAAAATCCTGCCGCTTCCGCTCGCAAGGTCGAGCAGCTCGGCGTCCGGCTTGCTGCGGAGGAAATGCTCCAGCAGCACCGAAACCGTCTGCCGCTCCATGAGGTCAAAGCAGTTCTGCGGATATTCCGAGAAGCGGTCGTCGCTGTAATTGTCCGCGACATCCTGCCGCTGATAGTATGCTTTCAGTGCCGCGTGTCCCTTGACCAGATGCTTCTGATTCAGCTTCAGCTGGCGGTCCCACTCATACAGCGTCACGACGCCGGACGGGACGGCTTCGCTGATGCAGTCCTCTGCAAACCGGATGAACGACTGGCCGGAGAGGATTTCGCGGAGCTTTTCGATACGCCATGCCTCCTGGAATGCCGCATAATGCGACGGGATCAGCTCCAGCGCAGCGGTCAGCGCGTCCGCGTCGGTGCCGTCTGCGATCAGGCCGATGCCGCAGGCCGCGATCAGCTCTGAGATACCGGAAACCGGTGTTGCGATGACCGGAATGTTCATCAGCATCGCTTCCAGTGCAGAGAGCGGACATGCATGGTTATGATTCTGCTCGGCGTAGGGGATCAGCACGCAGTCGATCTCACTGTAAAATTCCGCCATATCGCATTTTCCGGTGCGTACTTCGCAGTTCGGCGCGGCTTTCAACTCCGTCGGAACCGGTACGGCGGAATCGTCGCGCCAGAGCACGATGAACCGGATATCCGGATTGCGCTGCACGGTTTCGCAGAGCGCCGGAATGCCGCGCGGGTCGCTCTGCACGGGCAGCATCGGGGAGGACGCAAAGCCGACCGTGATATGGTTCGGATCGAACGGGCGCGGGCGGCGGCAGAAGATTTCCTTTTCCGTGTTCACATACGGATAGATGACTGTCGGGCGGCGGAAGCCGTGATGCTCCAGCACATCGGCTGCGTATTTTGACGCGGTGCAGTAATGATGCACACCGGCATCGCAGAGGTGCAGAAATTCCTGCATGGCACTGCCGCCGAGCGTTCTGGCGGGATTCTGACCGCTCGCGCGCACGATCGCGTTGCGCAGGAGCATACAGTGGTCGCCTGCGGTGATGATCGCGGTCGTGCTCTCGCAGAAGATCAGCAGGGCAGGATCATGCCCGCGCATCCATGCGGCCAGCTGATCCTCCGGCACCGAGTATACGTCGCCGCTGCGCGCAGGCTCTGAGCCCTTCGGTTCAATTGAAACAATGCAGACCGGATAGCGGCTGCCGCGATGCATCAGGCGGTACAGATCCCAGACCTCATTGCGGATCGCCTCCATGCCGACGGCACTGCTGAAGCTGGCGCAGACCAGTGCGATCGGCTTGCACTGTGCCGGTTCTGTCAGCGTGCGGACGGATTCCGCCAGCAGATTACGGTAATCCGCGCCGAGCTTGGCGAGCGCCTTTTCCTCGCCCTCCTCGCTGGCGGCGTTCTGCACATTGCGGAATTCCTGGAACAGTGCCTCCGTGCCGATCACCGGCAGGGCGGTCAGCGGTTCAAGCCCCGCGTCGATCCGGCTTTCCGGTGCAGCGATCATCAGGCTGCGGTCCACGCGGTCGGAAAGCTCCTGGAGCTGCTCTTTATGCTCCGCGTAATTTCTGGCGATGACTGCGCGCTGCTGCTTGCGCAGCTCGGTGAGGCTGTGCTCCGTGATCGCCGTCAGTGCGGAGAAATGTGCCTCCAGCGCGTTGACGCTCTCATTGAGCGCATCCAGCATCACGGCTGCTTCCTCGTTGAAGATATTCTGCTTTCCGCCGAATGGCTGGACATACCAGAACGTCAGCTTTCTGCCGAGGCGTTTTGCCAGCTTGAATTTCCCGTTCGGTGCCGGTACGACGACAAAGCTGTCCTTCGCTTTCTGGACAGCGCGCAGTTGTTTTTCTCTTTCTTCCTGATTCATTTTCCGCTCCTTTCGCAACGTCCGGAGGTTAGTCCGTGTCAGTCTGCCATTGGTGCGCGAGTCTTGCGACGCCGGTTTCGTCGATGGTGTTGTAGACCGTAAACCGGACGGCCTGCGCCGCATAGTCATATGCGAACATATCCATTCTCCGCAGGCCGACGTCAAACCAGTACGTGCCTGCGATCAGGTTCATCGGGGAAAAGGTGCAGCGGACCGTGCCGCGTGCTTTCAGCTTCAGCGGCTGCATCCGTTCGCGCTGCGTGTTGGTGCCGTAGCAGAGTGCCTTGTCTGCGCGGTACAGCGCCAGTCCGATCAGCGCAGCCTCCGCCCGCTCCGGATCCGCTTCATAGGTCATCTGCAATGTGACGGTATCGCCGGTGCGGAACTGCGTGATGCGTTCGCCCTGCTCGTTCAGCAGGCAGATGTCCGTCCACCTTGCCGGAGTATCGGCTTTTTCAGTCTGCTCCGCGGCTTTGACCGGCGCGCTGAGTTGTCTGCGCTGCCCCATAAAATCAAGATACGCCGGATGCACCTCGTTCGGCGGCCCCTCCATGCGGATCTTTCCGCTGTCGATCCAGACGGTGCGGTCGCAGATGCGTTCCAGCTGCGCCATGCTGTGCGAAACAATGACGACGGTCGTTCCCGCAGCTTTGATCTCCATGAGGCGCTCAAAGCATTTGGCCTGAAACGCCGCATCGCCGACGGCAAGAATCTCGTCGATCAGCAGAATGTCCGCGCCGACGTGAATTGCGACCGAAAACGCCAGCCGCATATACATGCCGGAGGAATACGTCCGGACGGGGTTGTCAATGAACTCCTGCATCTCCGAAAACTCGATGATTTCGTCCATCCGTGCTTCGATTTCCTTATGCGTCAGCCCGAAGATCGAGGCGTTGGTGAAGATGTTTTCCCGCCCGGTCATATCCGGGTGGAATCCGGCGCCGAGCTCAATCAGAGAGGAAACTCTGCCGTTCAGCTTTACGCTGCCCCCGTCCGGATATAGAATACGGCTCATCAGCTTCAAAAGCGTGGATTTGCCGCTGCCGTTTTTTCCGACCAGTCCGATGGCCTCGCCCGGCTCCACGGTCAGGGAAATGCCGTCGAGTACGGTGCGTTCCTCGTATTTCCGCCGCTTTTTCGAGAGCAGCTTCTCCTTGAGCGACTGCCCCTGATCAGCGTAAATGCGGAATTTTTTGGTCAGATCCTGTATCTCGATCGCGTGCAAGCGATGTCCCTCCGTTTCATTGGCTGTCAGCGTTGTTCCCGTTCAGCATGTTCCGTTTTCCGGTATTTTTCTGTATGCTGCCGTCACAGCGGGAAGCTGTGCAGCAGATCGAACTGCGTGCCGTCCGGTGCCGTGAGCAGGTCGCCGTCGCGCACGTTTTCATATTTCAGGGGATTGCCGTTCTGATCAACGAGCTCTACCGTCAGTGCGCCGGTGTGCAGCGTGCGGACCGTAACGGAACCGGTCAGGAACTGCGCGTCGGTTTCACTGATGACCGTATAGCTGTCAGCTTCCGCGGAACGGATACAGAGGATCCGCTTGTCCGGATCGAGCGCATCCTGCTTGTTGACGAACGTGATGTCCGCAGGATTATAGATCTTCATGTAATCCTGTGTATAATTTTCGGCGCGGTGAATGCCCTCATGCTCCGGCGCGAACAGCTGATAGCTGCTGTCGCATTCGGTGAACGGCGCCGCGGAGATCGACTGGTCGAAGCTGCGGTAATGCCGGAGCAGGCTTTCAAAATGCGGTTTCCAGATGTCGGTGACGCAGCTTGCGGAGAGCGTCATGCCGAAAACCGCGACGGTCAGGATGACGCGGACGGTCTGCTTCTGCGGACGGGCAGCCGCTGTCTGATACAGCAGAATGCCTGCGGCTGCAAGCGCGGCCACAAGAAAGAAATCGCTGTAAAAGCTTGGGACATAACCCGTTGTGCCGCGGCGGTGCCAATCGATATATTTTTCGCTGAAACTGATCATGACGCAGGGGACAAACGTTCCGATGCCGGTGATCAGCAGCATCCGGCGGAGCTTCTTGGAATCTGCTTTCAGCTCCGGGAGCATCAGATAGACCGCAGATGCCGTCAGAATTGAGCAGATCCACGGCGCAGGGTGCATCAGATGTGTCAGGAACCCGCCGACAGTCATGATGCCGTCACGTCCCATGCGCATGAGCTCCGAAACCGGGAGCATGGATGCACTGTATGTGCTGAGCGCAGACAGGCTGACGAACGGTTCTTTCAGCATCAGTGCGGTGCCGTCGTAGGCGGAGGGGTACACATACTGCCAGCTGAAATAGACAATGCAGTATGCAAAGGCGGTACAGGTCTGCGGGAGCATCCGTTTGGAGGCATTCCGCAGATAGGCAAACCAGCCGGTATTCTGCTCTGTGACCGTCAGCGCCCAGACCGCGAAGATCAGAAGTGCCGCGACGAACGCCTCATAGATCATGCAGCTCAGCAGCAGGAACAGGCAGCTTATGACGGTATGCGCCTTTTTCCCGCTCCGGAGCCGCTTGCCGAAGAAATACAGCGACAGGAGCAGCAGGCCGACCGGCAGCTGATGACAGAAGGCATAGGAGATCAGCAGATTGTGGTTCGCGTTGATGCAGAACCATGAGGCCGTCAGCATCACGCTCAGTGCGGCAAATCTGCGGCCTGCTTCCTGTTTCAGCAGCAGGTACAGCGCCGCGAGGTCAAACAGCAGCGTTCCGTACTGCACCAGCTTATAAAACCATGCCTTATTGAGCAGAAACGGAAAGCCAAGCAGAAAATGATTCCACAGATGCGAAATTCTGCCCTGCTTTGCAGAGTGCAGTGCGTTTTCCGCGAGGATGCCGCGGCGCACCAGCGTATAATTGCGCAGATCGTCATGCGTGGCAAACAGCAGCGGATAGATCTGATAAAACAGCCAGAGCAGCGCTGCCGCACACGCAATCAGCGGGAGATATCTGCGAAGATTCTTTGTCAGTTTTTCCATCAGAGCTCCTCAGCAAAGCGCCTTTGCAGACGGGAGAAGATCAGGATTCCCGCTGCAAGCACCGGCAGCGTGACTGCCAGTGCAAGCCCCAGAAGCTGCGGCTGCGGCGCGCGCTTATAATATAAAATATCGCGGTATGAAAGAATCAGCGGTGCCATCGGGTTGAGGAGATACAGCCGCTTCCAGCGCCCCGTCAGAAAGTCGATGCCGTACACAACCGGAGAAAGGTACATCCATGCCATGCTCAGCACGCCCATGATATGCTCCAGGTCGCGGATATAGACCGTGACGGACGAGGTGATCAGATTGATGCCGAGCACCAGCAGAAACTGAATAGCCATCACCGGAATCAGCCACGGCAGCGCGGCAAAGCTGACACCGTATCCCGTGACCGCGATCACTGCGAATACGATAATAAACGAAAACAGCATATTGCAGAAGCTGCTGACCGTATAGGCGACCGGCAGCACCTCCCGCGGGAAGTATATTTTCCGGATCATGTTCTTCTGGTCGAGCACGAGCTTTGCACCGGTCGTCAGCGAGGATGCAAAAAAGATCCACGGTACCAGCGCAACAAACAGATGCAGATAATAATTCGGGATGCCGCTTTTCAGGATCTCCGAAAAGACCAGCGTATAGACCAGAAGCTGCAAGAGCGGGTTGATGAACGTCCAGAGAAAGCCGAGCACGCTGCCCTTGTAGCGCCCTTTCAGATCCTTCCGGACAAGGCTTGCGATCATTTCGCGGTATTGATAGAGTTCGTGCAGTTTTTGTATCATGCCTGCTCCTTCAAAAGCCTGCGCGCCGATTCCAGCATGTCGGAAACCGTCTGCGCGGGCGGGATCTGCGGAAACCAGCCGGTATCCGCCGTCAGCCTGGAAATGTCCGCCGCGATGACCGGCACATCGACCGGCCGCAGCTTTGCGGGATCGGTTTCCACGGCAAACGGGACGCGGCACTGCGAACGGATCATATCCAGGATCTCCGAAACAGCGATGGCCCTGCCGCTGCCGACGTTGTAAACGGTTCCTGCTTTGCCCGATTGCAGCAGCAGCGCATAGGCGCGCACAATGTCGCGGACGTCGGTGAAATCGCGCTTTGCAGAGAGATTGCCTGTCCGGATGACCGGTTCATGCAGCCCGCATTCAATTTCCGCGGCCTGCTTGCAGAAATCCGCGGCGACAAAATCCGGACGCTGCCCGGGGCCGAAATGATTGAACGCCCGCACCGTGACAATGTCCATGCCGTATGCGCGGACATACAGCTGCGCGAACTGTTCCGCTGCGGCCTTGGTCGCCGCATACACATTTGCCGGGTGCAGCGGGGTATCCTCTTTGACGGGGATCTGTTCCGGTTTCAGTGCGCCGTATTCCTCGCCGGAGCCGATCAGCAGAATGCGCGGCTGCTGCGGCAGCGCTCTGGCCGCCTCCAGCAGATTGACCGTGCCCTTGATGTTGATGTCGGCTGTCAGCTGCGGCTTTTTCCATGATAGCGCGACTGAGCTCTGTGCCGCGAGATGCAGGATGCAGTCCGGCTGCACATCCCGCAGCAGCGCTTCTGTCGCGTCTGCGTCGAGAATATCAAGATCATGCACGGTGCAGAGTGCTTCGCAGTCCTGCGTGACCTGCTCAGCCGGGAGCTTTGCCGCATGGACGGTCATGCCGTCTGCCGCAAGCTGCCGGATCGCATATGCGCCGACAAATCCTGCTGCACCGAGAATCAGAGATTTCATTGTATCACCGCCGTTTCGGTTGTTTCCGCGTGTCAGCGGGCAGCAGCACTGCCCGTGTTTTTCGCATGACTGAGTTCAGCGAAAATTCGCGGAGGACGCGTTCTTTTGCTGCGTTTCCGTATTGCGCCCGGAGCGCGTCGTCGGAAAGCAGCGTGTCCATCGCCTGTGCAAGTGCTTCGGGATCCGCAGGCGGGACGGTCAGGCCGGTTTCGCCGTGGATGCTGACCAGCGGCACGCCGGTCGGCAGCGCGGTGTTGATCACAGGCTTGCCGTAGACCATTGCCTCCAGCTGCACAATGCCGAACGCTTCGCTGTTTGCAACGGACGGCAGCACGAAGAGATCGCAGTCCGCGAACATATCACGGAGCTCCGGCGTCATGCGCCTGCCGAGAAAATGCACGCGCTCCGCAATGCCGAGTGCCTGCGCTTTTGCTTTCAGTTCCGGCTCCAGCACGCCGTTTCCTGCGAGAAACAGCTCTGCATTCTCGCGGGTTCTGGCAAATGCCTCCAGCAGAACGTCTGCGCCCTTGTAATAGACCAGTCTGCCGGTGAACAGGATCTTCTTCGCTGATTTGTCATGCAGATGATTTTGCAGCGGCGTCAGATGCGGCCGCTGTTCGTATACAGCGGGGTCAATGCCGTAGGGGACGATCACGCATTTTTCGCGGAAGTCCCGCAGATACGGCGAGCTGTCGATATGCGCCTGCGTGGCGACCAGAATTGCATCGGCACGCTTTAAGAGCCATTTCATCAGCGGCTTGTAGAGCCGGAGCATCAGCTTCTGGCGTACCACGTCGCTGTGCCAGGCCACGACCACGCGTCCCTTGTAGCCTGAAAGCAGCAGTGCCAGATCTGCAAGCGGGAACGGCAGATGCAGCTCCACGGTATCCGCGAGCATGACCTTTCGCCGGAAATCACCGAAATAGGAGAGCGACACCGGGCAGGATGCGACCGTTCCGAAGCTGCCGGAATAGGTCACGGGAACACCGCGGATGCGGTCTTTTTTTGTCATGCCGAGGTCGTCGCGGCAGCAGAGCACTTTTGTTTTTGCGTATTTGCGCATAGATTCAGCGGTCTGCTGCATGACGGTTTCGATTCCGCCGATGTGCGGATCGTAGGCTTTGCCCGTGATCAGCAGCCGCGGCCGGTTCTTCTGTTCATTCATGCTGCATGCTCCGATATTCTTCTGCAAGGATGCCGTACCATACATCGTCAAAGACTCTGCCTCTTGCGCAGCCGTGCTGCCGGAGCACGCCCTCTTTCTTCATGCCGATTTTCTGCATGACGCGCCCGGACTTCGGGTTGTCCGCATCGTGATTGGCACAGACGCGGTTGAATCCGACCGATTCGAACAGGAATCGGAGGACGGCGTTTCCTGCTTCGGGCATATAGCCCTGCCCCCACCATGCCGTTCCGAGGCACCAGCCGAGCGATGCGCAGGCCGTATTCTCGTTGATTGATACAACGCTGATATTCCCGACCGGCATATTCGATTCTTTCAGCACGAGTACCCAGTTATAGGTTTCCGGCTTTTCGTATTCTTTCACCCATTCCGCCAGCAGCTCTGCGGTCGCCTCTGCCGACGGATGCGGTTCCCATGTCAGATAGCGTGCAACCTCCTCCGAGGATGCCCAGTTCCGGTACATATCCGCTGCATCCGAAACGGCAAAACGCCGCAGGATGAGCCGTTCTGTTTCCAGTGTGACGGTGCCTTTATGATCCATTTGCTTCTCCTTTTGTCCGGTATCCGATTAGGTCGCGGTCGTTTACCCACGCGTCACGGATATGCAGCGGAAAGATCCCAAACCGGACGGATTCCCGCTGCATCTCCCATGTATACGAATGCAGCTCGCTCTCCGTCAGCGGGTGATACGCATACCAGACCTGCTGAATTTTCCCGTCTTTGATCTCCGCTGTCCAGTAATCCGTTTCCTTACCGGCTTTGCTGCCGTTCAGAAGGATCTGTTCGCCGGATTCCGTATCTGCACAGAGCCAAGCGATCGAATGTCTGTCCGCGCAGCGTCCGGACAGGAAGGCTGTTCCCTGTTCCGGCAGATCAAGCTGTTCCGCAGCGGATTCCAGATCGCCGAAAACGTCCCGGGCTGCATGGTTTGCCAGATGCACCCGGTTGACCGCCTGTCCGTCGAACATCAGATATGCAAACAGATTCACGATCACCAGAATTGACAGAATGACGATCGTAAGGATCAGGGCGGCTTTCCTGATTTTGTGCAGCTTCATACGCCGAGCTCCTGATAAACCGCGAACAGCTTTTCCGCAGCGGTATCCCAGCTCATTTCGGCGGCTCTTGCAAAGCCGAATTCCCGCATCTTCTGCCGCGCAGCCTCCGGCTTGATCATCAGCTGCAAGCCGGAAGCGATCATGTCCGGCTTCATCGGGTCGCAGAGCAGCGCTGCATTTCCGACTGCCTCCGGCAGGGACGCAGCCTTTGAGCAGAGCACCGGGCAGCCGCATGCCATTGCCTCAAGCGGCGGCATACCGAAGCCCTCATACAGCGACGGAAACACAAATCCGACCGCGCCGGAATAGAGCGCGGCCATGTCGCCGGACGGGATATACGACGGAAAATGCACATGCCCTTTGACAGCCGGCTGTTCCGCCGCAGCAAAGATCTCCTCGTAATGCCAGCCCTTGCCGCCTGCGAGCACCAGCTCCGGCGCATCGGGCAGACGCTTTCTGAGAATGCCGTAGCCCTCGATCAGCCGTACAAGATTTTTGCGCGGCTCCAGCGTGCCGAGATACAGAAAGTATTTGTCCGGCAGGCTGTGCGCCTTTTTGACGCGGGCGATTTCCGCATCGGAGGCCGGTGCGAACCGCTTGGTATCGACGCCGCACGGAACCACGCGGATCTTCTCTGCAAATTCCGGATAATATTTTATGATTTCTCGGCGGGAGAATTCGCTGTCCGTGACAATGCGGTCGGCGCGCTTCATTGAGCGCTTCAGTCCGGTTTCCAGCAGGATCCTGGTGCGGGTGCGCATCGTTTCCGGATAGGCGCGCAGCACCATGTCATGCACGGTGACGACGGTTTTCCCGTGTACGCCGGGCGGGACGATATAATTGAAAAAGTGCGTAATATCTGCCCATTTCCCCTGAAATAGCCGGTAGGGGACAGGGACAAAATTTGTCAGCATCCGGTAGAGCAGCGGGGAGCATGTCGCCGGATGCAGCGGGATATTTTCCCGCACAAACGGCTGCATCCGCCGGACCTTTTCTTCCGGCGAACGCAGCGTGAAATATTCAAAGCGATATTTTTGCTCCGGATGCAGCCGCGAAAGCGCCTCCGTGAGATACGCTTCGCACCAGCCGACACCGGAGATCAGGTCGCCGGTCAGCGGGCTTGCGTCAAATGCAATGTTCATGCGAGCAGCCTCTTATGTTGCAGCGGAAAGCTCGCGCTGCACCAGTGCATAATCATGCTTTGCCATGCGGGAAACCAGCTCGTCAAAGGAGATTTCACGCTTCCAGCCGAGCTTCTGTTCCGCTTTGGACGGATCACCGAGCAGCAGTTCGACCTCCGCAGGACGGTAAAATTTCGGGTTCACCCTCACGACCGTCTGCCCGTTTGCCTTGTTGATGCCGACGATATCGGCGCCTTCGCCCTGCCATTCGGTTTCAATACCGACCGCGCGGAACGCGCATTCCGCGAATTCGCGGACGGTCCTGGTTTCGCCGGTTGCGATGACGTAGTCATCCGGCTGATCCTGCTGGAGCATCAACCACATCGCGCGGACATAGTCCCTGGAATGTCCCCAGTCACGCTTGGCGTCCAGATTGCCGAGCTCGACGCAGTCCTGCACACCCAGCGCGATCCTTGCGGCAGCATCGGTGATCTTGCGTGTGACAAACTCCTTGCCGCGGCGCTCCGATTCGTGATTGAACAGGATGCCCGAGCAGGTGAACAGCCCGAAGCTCTCGCGGTAATTTTTCGTGATCCAGTGGCCGTAGAGCTTTGCAACGCCGTAGGGGCTGCGCGGGTAGAACGGGGTTGTTTCCTTTTGCGGGATTTCCTGTACCTTGCCGAACATCTCCGAGGTCGAGGCCTGATAGAAGCGAGCCGCCGGCCTGACTGTGCGGATTGCCTCCAGCAGATTTGTCACGCCCAGCGCGTCGATGTCTGCCGTTGCGATCGGCTGTTCCCAGCTTGTCGCAACAAAGCTCTGTGCGGCGAGGTTGTAGACCTCGTCCGCCTGCGAGATGCGCATGGCGGTCATCAGCGAAACAATGTCAGTCATATCCGCATAGATCAGATGGATCCGGTCTTTGATATGCGCGATGTTGCCGTAGTCAACAACGCTCTTCCGGCGCCATATGCCGTAAACCTCATAGCCTTTTTCCAGCAGCAGCTCCGCAAGATAGGAGCCGTCCTGTCCGGTGATGCCGGTGATCAGTGCGTGTTTCATGGGTTGTGAATCTCCTTAAACGGTTTTATCCGGCTTGAATACCGCCTCCGGCTGGTATTCGCGGATGAATGCGAGTACATCATGGAAATCTGCGGCGGAAACCGCATAATGATGCTGTTTCTTTTTCTGATCCCGCAGGATCAGCATGTCAAAAATTTCGGTATCGGGCAGCGGATGACGCTTGTGATAGGCGCGGTCCTTGCGGGATACGGAGAGCGCCGCGGCAGCTGCATAGCGGCTGTGCGCTTTCAGCAGACAGCGCAGAACGCCTGCGTTGTTCAGGACGCAGCGCTGCACGGACGAAATCTCGCTCAGCGGCAGGTAGCTCTGCACCCGCGCTGGGCAGACGATATATTCTTCCGTGATGATCAGCGGATATTTGCGGTAGGGCGGGGTCTTCCAGATCGCAAAGGTGCCGCCCGCACGGATGCAGCCCGCCATGGCGATTGCATTGCCGAACGGCTTTAATACCTTGTGCTTTGAGATAAAGATCCACTTGAACAGGATGACCAGCAGAAGGATCAGCAGCACCGCAGCGGCTGCGGCGAGGATCACGGTCACAATATCGGGAATGCCGCGCTTGACAGCGGAGATTGCCGTGCAGCATCCTGCTGCGGTGAAGAGCACAGCTAGGCCGATCAGTGCCGGCGTGTAGCTTTTTCTGAGCTGATGAAGGATCAGCTCGCCGTTCAGTTCTTCCATATCCGTATCCTCCGTTTTTTCTTCCTGCGGCGTTTCTGCTTACAGCAGCTCGCCTCGGCCCTGCTCCCTGAGCATTTCGGTGATCTTTTTGATGTTCTGTGCAGCATCCATGTCGCAGACAAGCAGGGCGTCGTCGGTATCGACCACGATGATCTCATGCAGCCCGACTGCCGCGATCAGCTTTTTGCCGCCGGAAAACACACAGTTTGTAGTGCCGACCGTGAGGATATCTCCGTCACGGTAATTGCCGTTGGTATCGGTCTTTGCGACGCGCCGGAGTGCCGGCCAGCTGCCGACATCATCCCAGCCGAAGGTGCCGGGGATCGTGTAGATCCGCTCCGCCTTTTCCAGAATGCCGAAATCGACCGAGATCGAAGGCATCTTCGGGAACTGCTCTGCGAGCACGGCGGAAAACTCCGGCGTGTCACAGGCTTCGCTGAGCGTATCCGCAATGGCTGCGGCTGCGGGCAGATGTGTTTTCAGCGCGTCAAGATAAGTGCTTGCTTTCCAAGCGAACATGCCGCTGTTCCAGAGGTAGCTGCCGGATTCGACATATGCCCTTGCGGTTTCCGCATCGGGCTTTTCCCGGAAGCTGTCTGCGCGGTAGACGCCCGCCGGGGCGTCATCGGCGCGGGAAAATGCAATATAGCCGTATCCCGTTTCCGGGTAGGACGGCGTAATGCCGATGGTGATGAGTGCGCCGGTTTCCTCCGCTGCGGATGCCGCACGGCAGAGGACATCGGTGCAGAGCGAGGTGTGCCGGACGAGGTGATCCGCCGGGAGCACCAGCATGACTGCGTCACCGAGGCGCTTCCGGATCACGGCGGCAGCCAGCGCGATGCACGGCGCCGTATTGCGTGCGGCGGGTTCTCTGAGCAGATTTTCCGCCGGAACCTCCGGCAGCTGTTCCTGAACAAGCGTCATATATTCGCCGTTTGTGACGACATAGATCTGCTCCGTCGGAACGATGCTGCGGATGCGCCGGAAGGTTTTTTGCAGCATGGTTTCGCCGTCGCCGGTCAGCGCGAGAAACTGCTTCGGGCACTGCACGCGGCTTTTCGGCCAGAAGCGTTCGCCCTTTCCGCCCGCCATAATGACGGCGGCAACCGGCAGCTTGGTGTGTTGTTGCATGTGCGATTACTCCTTAGTGTTCGGGGATGATTCCGTGCCGTTCTCTGTCTTTTGCAGGGCAGCGAGTTCCGCTGCGTTCGTGCGCGGCGGGAACAGCGCGGTTTTGAAGGTCATCAGCAGGATCTGAATGTCCATGAGCAGCGAATACTGCTCAATATAGATCAGATCCATTTTCAGCTTGTCGATCGGCTCCGTATCGTAGGTGCCGATGACCTGCGCATAGCCGGTCAGCCCGGCCTTGACCTGTAAGCGGTAGGGGAATTCGGGATACTGCGCGGTATAGGCGGCGGTCAGTTCAGGGCGCTCCGGCCGCGGGCCGACCAGCGACATCTCACCGCGCAGAATATTGATCAGCTGCGGCAGCTCGTCCAGGCGGAACCGCCGGAGAATCCTGCCGACCTTTGTGATGCGTTTGTCATCGTCCGCAGCGAGGACGGCTTCCCCGTCCGCTTCCGCATTCGGGATCATGCT
>JAFZBC010000118.1:0-6362 GCA_017561965.1 Oscillospiraceae bacterium | reverse complement strand
TGGAGCCGCTCTGTCAGCTCGTCATATTTCTGCTCCGCCCGCCGGAGCTGTTCTTCGGTCTGCATGAGAATCTTCCTTTCCCGTTCGGTACATACTTTATTATTATACCGCTTTTATCTGAAAATAGCAAGAGCATTCCGAAAAAAGTCCCGCAGCACCTGCATGTGATACGGGTTCTCTCCGGCGGATGCATCATACGGGCACCGCCTGCCATGCCGTCCGTCTGAAAATTTTGGCTCTTATAGTTGCATTTCATATCATTTTATGGTATAATAACAATGTATGTATAATTTTCGGGAAAGGAAGTGATTTCGTTGCATATGCATCCGCACCGGCTCCCGGCTGCACTGACAGCAGCCGTCATGAGCGCCGTATGCCTGGCACCGTCCGGGAAGCAAAACAGTCTGCACGCATCTGCGGCGGTATCGCTTCCCGGCATTGACGTATCCAAGTATCAGGAGGAGATCAACTGGGAGGAAGTCGCCAGAAGCGATGTGAAATTTGCGATTCTCCGCTGCTGCAAAGTGCTCCACTCCATTGACGACTGGGAGGTCGATCCGACCTTTGAGGACAATTACAGAGAGGCCAAGAAAGCAGGCATCGCCGTCGGCTGCTATCTTTTCACGGATGCTGCCTCACAGGAGGAAATCCTTGCCGATACGGAATATATGCTTGAGGTACTCAAGGACAAGTCCCTGGAACTGCCGGTTTTCTATGATCTGGAATCCGCAACCCGGCAGGAGCATCTGCCGCCGGAGGTGTTTATGCCCGGACTGCTCGCCGGTCTTGAGCGGATCGAGGATGCAGGACACACGGCAGGCGTCTATTCCAGTACAGCGTTTTTCAGCGAATGCATAGACCGGCAGGCACTGATCGACGCAAAATACCCGATCTGGGAAGCCAATTACTTTAACACGACAAACGGTCTGTCCAGTCCGGTCGGGCATGATCTCTCCGATGAGGCAACAATCTGGCAGTATTCCGGCTGCGGCAGATGCCCCGGCGTCCGCACGACCGTTGACCGCAATATCTGCTATACATATCAGTTCTTCGACCGGCAGGCGGTCATTACGAATTCTGTTCTGCCCGGCGGCACCCTGAAAGCGGGCTCCAATTTTACACTGGCCGGAACCGTCAGTTCCGACAACGTCCTGCGCACGATCACCGGAACCATCCACAAAAAGGATCACCCCAACGCTGTCCAGAGCGTGACCGTCTATCCGATGGCAAAGGATTACAAGCTGACCGGCTTCTTTACGAAAAAGCTGATCTTTTCTACACTGACCGAGGGCGATTACGAGCTCTGCATCCGCGCCGTGGATTCCTCGGGCGCTGAGATCGAGGTCGTGCGGTCTGCTTTCTCCGTCGGTCCGGAGGAGATTCCGCCGGAAACCGATGTCGCCGCACCTATCGTGACAAATCCGCATTCCATGCCGGAATTCCACTTTGCAGGTCAGGGACACCGCCGTGAAGCCGAAACCGTACAGAAGCAACCGAAGGCACCGTTTACCGTCCGGATGAACGCATTTTTCTACGAGCACTGGGCGCTGCGGAGCGTTCTCAAAACAGCAAACAGCATCGGCATAAAATGTGCGCTGGAACGCACACCGCTGTACCGCATCGTATCCAAGGGCTTCTGCCAGCTGGAAACCGGATATCTCTCCCTGCAAATCCGCAAACAGCTCCCGTCCTTGCAGCAGCCGGAACAGACCGCGGAGGTCTGAACACACAGCGATCAAATCAGCAAATCCCGAAAGCGTCTTATGCCGCTTTCGGGATTTTTTCGTTATTTCTTCCTGACCGGGATCCAGAGCTCACAGAACACACCGCTTCTCCCCTGCTCAGGATAGTACTCATAATCGGTTTCATCTGCGGCCTCATAGCCCATCTGCGGGAGAAATTCCTTATAAAACCGCGCCCAGGTTTCGCTGATGCAGTCGGCATCCTCCCCGATGCAGTCAAACACCGCATAGGTGCCGGGCTGCACATTCCAGATGCAGAGCCCCGCCTGTTTCAGCGCATCCGGATCCAGTGCCGCAGAATCCGCGTCAGCCGGAACGCCGATGCCGTATGCAAAGGTTTCCGCACCCGGCTTCGTCGGCGCACATAATCCGTAGAGATCGCGTCTGCCCGCCGGGCACATTGCAAGCAGCTTTGCGATCATGCCGTTCTCACGGCACATGCCCCAGAAATCGGGGATCTCATGATTCTCTGCATCGTTGATGATCTCGTTGCGGAAATCCCTGACAACCGCAAGGAATTTCTGCGCCTCAGTCTGTACGATTCTGTAATCCATACTCTTACCGCCTTCCACAGTTAATTTCAGCACAAGCGGGTTGAACAGCACGAGCTTTGCAGCGCCTTCTCTGGCATATTTCGGTGCAACGCCGTGAAACCGGGTGAACGCCTTGGTGAAGCTCTCCGGGGTATCATAGCCGTATTTCAGCGCGATCTCCGTGATTTTCGCATCCGTTTCCGCGATTTCCCGTGCAGCAAGCGAAAGCCTGCGGTTCCGGATATAGGCATTCGCCGTCATGCCCGTCAGAAAGCTGAACGCCCGGTGAAATTCATAGCTTGAAAGATACACCTGTTTCGCAACATCCTCATAGTTCAGATCTTCCAGAAGATGCGCCTCCATATACGAAATCGCCGTTTGCATCGCTGCAATCCATTCCATGCTGTTCCCCTCCTGTGCTTCTATCATAGCAGAATTCCGGATCATCTGCATTTCCCGGCTTGCGGAAAACTGTCAGGAAACCGGAAACGCCGCTGTATTTCCGGTTTCAGGCTCCGGAATACGGCGGCGTGTCTGTTTCATATGTCAGCGTTGCAGCCAGACCAGCAGCAGAACCGCACCCGCATTCAGCAGAATGAGGATCATGACCTCAGAAACCAGCTGACGGCTGAGCCGCTTCCGGTCGGATTCCGGCGCACAGGCCTGCTTTGCATAGCCGAGCAGACGCGCCCGCTCCAGATTGCGGTTTCCGGCAAGCACCAGCGCAATCAGCGCAAGGACGGCTGCTGTCACAACGGAGGCGGTCAGCGCCGTCCGATCCGTCATCTGCACGGAAAAGCGTTCCCGCAGCAGCCGGATGATACCCTTTGCGCCCGCATACCCGCAGAGGGCAGCGGTCAGTCCCCAGATCGGTTTTCTCATAGATCATCGCTCCTCACGGAAATACGGCATACCGAGATGTGCGGGCGGCTGTGCCTCACGCTTGCGGCGCATACTGATGAACACCAGCAGCAGAATCGTCACGGCATACGGGAGCATCTTGAACAGCTCCTGTCCGCTGACATCCAGCCCGGGAATGTAATTGTGGACGATATACAGCCCGCCGAACAAAATCGAGCCGAAGATACTGATATTCGGCCGCCAGACTGCGAAAATCACCAGTGCAATCGCAAGCCAGCCGCGGTCGCCGAAGCCGTCGTTCGACCAGACGCCGTTTGCGTAGTCCATAACGTAGTACAGGCCGCCGAGTCCGGCGATCACGCTGCCGGTACAGGTCGCAAAATACTTGTATTTGCCGACACTGATTCCTGCGGCATCTGCGGTTGCGGGATTCTCACCGACCGCACGCAGATGCAGACCGACGCGCGTATGTGAGAGAATGAACGCAGTCAGTGCCGCGATGATGACCGCAGCATATGCAAGAAAGCTGTGCGACAGAAAGACCTGCCCGAACCAGCCGCATTTTTCTGCGAACGGCAGCTGCGTCCGGAAGTACCCGGAGGTCGTGCTCAGGGAAATGGAAGCGACATCGCTGCCCGCCAGCTTTGCAAGCGAACCGCCGAAGAAATTGCCGAAGCCGACACCGAATGTCGTCAGCGCAAGACCCGTCACGTTCTGATTTGCGCGGAGCGAAACCGTCAGGAAGCTGTAAATCAGCCCCATGAGCAGAGAACCGGCAATCGAACAGAGCAGCGGGATCAGCACTGCAGGAAGCGGATGCACCGAAGCGGCGTGCTGCTCATACAGAAATGCGCCGATGACACCGCTGATGCCGCCGACATACATAATACCCGGAATGCCGAGGTTCAGGTTGCCGGATTTCTCGGTGATGATCTCACCGGTCGAGCCGTACAGCAGCGGAATGCCCTGCATGATCGCGCGCTGCAAAAATCCTGCCCAAATCATTTCGCCGCCTCCTTTTCCCGGAATTTCACGGTATACTGAATGAAGAATTCACAGCCGATGATAAAGAAAATGATGATGCCGGTGATGATATCGGAGAAGGATTCGTTCAGGCCGAATGCCGTCGAAACCTCCGTCGCGCCCTTTTCAAGGAACGCAATCAGAAATGCGGTCAGCACCATGAACACCGGATTGAACTTCGCCATCCACGAAACCATAATCGCCGTAAAGCCTCTGCCCGCGGCAGTATCGCGCGAGATTGTGTGATCCGTGCCGGAAACCAGCAGCATGCCCGCCAGTCCGCAGATCGCACCGGAAATCAGCATCGTGCGGATAATGACCTTTTTCACCGGGATGCCAATATAGCGCGCGGTATTCTCACTCTCTCCGACGACCGCGATTTCATAGCCGTGCTTGCTGTATTTCAGATAGATATACATGAACAGCGTAATCGCCGCAACAATCAGAATATTCAGCAGATAATCGTATTTTCCGATGACCGGCATCCAACCCGCATGTGTGGCGCGGTTGATGACGCCGACCTGACCGGAGCCCTTCGGCACCGACCATTTATACACGAAGAACGACACCAGCTGAATTGCGATGTAGTTCATCATCAGCGTAAAAAGCGTTTCATTCGTCATCCATTTTGCGCGGAACACTGCCGGAATCAGCGCCCAGACCGCACCCGCCAGCACGCTCGCCGCAAGGATCACAAGCAGCAGCAGCGCATTCGGCAGCTTGTCGCCCAGCAGGATCATGCACGCTGCGGATGCAAGGCCGCCGACCAGCACCTGCCCCTCTGCGCCGATATTCCAGAAGCGCATTTTGAATGCGGGCGTCACCGCAACGGACACACAGAGCAGCATCGCAAGATTTTGCAGCATACCCCAGATGCGCCGTTTGGTTCCGAAGGCGCCGTCCAGCATCGTTGCATAAATGCGAAGCGGATTTTCACCGGTGAGCAGGAAGGATACCAGACCGCTGACGACCAGTGCAAGCAGAATCGCGGCAATGCGGATGCCCCAGGCCTTCCACCAGACAATCGCGTCACGCTTGGCAATGTGGAACAGCGGTTCCTTTGTCTTATGCGTTTGCTGCGCCATCTGCTGCACCTCCCTCCTGTACGGCATTTTTTGTCATCAGCAGGCCGATCTCCTCTTTCGTCGCGGTGCGCGCATCGACCGTTCCAGCAATACGTCCGGAGCTGATGACCATGATGCGGTCGGAAAGCTCCAGCAGCACGTCCAGATCCTCACCGACAAAGATGACCGCCACGCCGTTTTCTTTCTGCTGATTCAGCAGGTTATAGATCGTGAATGAGGCATTGATGTCCAGACCGCGCACCGGATATGCTGCCATGAGCACCGTCGGGGATGCCGCGATCTCACGGCCGACCAGCACCTTCTGCACATTGCCGCCCGAAAGCCGCCGCACCGGCGTATTCGCACCCGGCGTCACAACCTCCAGATCGTTGATGATCTTTTCCGCCAGAGAGCGCGGGCTCTTGCGCTCCAGGAAAAAGCCCCTGCCCTTTTTGTAGCTGCGGAGCATGATATTATCCACAATGTCCATATTGCCGACCAGTCCCATGCCGAGGCGATCCTCCGGCACAAACGACAACCGCACGCCGAGCTCTCGGATCTGCACAGGCGTCTTGTCACGGAGATCGTCTGTCTGCCCGGTCTTGGGGTTGCGGTAGAGAATTTTGCCGTTCACATGCTGCAAGCCCGCGATTGCTTCCAGCAGCTCGCGCTGTCCGCTGCCCGCAATGCCCGCAATGCCGAGAATCTCGCCCGCACGCGCCGTAAAGCTGACGTCATGCAGGAGCTCCGTGCCCTCGCGGTTTTTGCAGGAAATGCCCTCCACAATCAGTCTGTCCACCGGATCCTTCGGCTCAGAGCGTGCAATGTTCAGCGTGACCTTCTTTCCGACCATCATCTCGGTCAGCCTGCTCTCATTGGTTTCCGCGGTATTGACCGTTCCGGCATATCTGCCCTTGCAGAGCACCGCGACCCGATCGGACAGCGAAAGCACCTCATGCAGCTTGTGCGTGATAATGATAATCGCCTTGCCGCTGTCACGCATTCTCCGAAGCACCGCAAAGAGCTTTTCGGTTTCCTGCGGCGTCAGCACGGCGGTCGGTTCATCCAGAATCAGAATGTCCGCGCCGCGGTACAGCACCTTCAGGATCTCAACGGTCTGCTTTTCGGAAACAGACATC
>JAFZBC010000015.1:0-2745 GCA_017561965.1 Oscillospiraceae bacterium | reverse complement strand
CTCTGCCTCGGGTTCCGGTTCTTCGACGGCTACTGCCTCGGGCTCCGGCTCCGTGACGGCCTCTGCCTCGGGTTCCGGTTCTGCGACGGCCTCTGCCACGGGTTCCGGTTCTGCGACACCTTCTGCCTCAGGGTCCGGCTCCGAGACGGCTACTGCCTCGGGTTCCGGCTCCGTGACGGCTACTGCCTCGGGTTCCGGTTCTGCGACGGCTACTGCCTCTGGTTCCGGCTCCGTGACGGCTACTGCCTCGGGCTCCGGCTCCGTGACGGCTTCTGCCTCGGGTTCCGGCTCCGTGACGGCTACTGCCTCGGGTTCCGGCTCCGCGACGGCTACTGCCTCGGGTTCCGGCTCCGTGACGGCTACTGCCTCGGGTTCCGGTTCCGTGACGGATACTGCCTCAGGTTCCGTTTGATTCTCCGCAGCCGTTACGGCCTCTGGTTCTGCATCTTCTTCATTCTGTACGGCGAAAAACGCTGCACGCTTCCGAACCGGCTCAGCTTTTGCCGGTTCCCGTAGCCCCGCTTCTTCTTCGGATTCGCGGCCGGTGTTGGCCGTCTGCGCAGGCATCTTGCGGATGATCAGATCCTCGATCAGCTGCTCTGCGGACTGATAGCGCTCTGCGGGATCGAATGCGCAGCACTTGCGGATGATCAGGCTGAATGCCGCTGACGCGTGATTCAGTGCCGGGAACGGCTCGCCGTTCATGCGCATATCCCAGGCTTCGTCGGGATCGCATTCTTTTTCAAACGGCAGATACATCTCGTTCATCAGCTGATACAGGCAGACGCCGAGTGCGTAAATATCCGCCTGCGGGGTAAACTCATCCGCCGACTTCGCATAGACGATCTCCGGCGCGGTATACGCATCGGAATCCTGCATCGGGCGTCTGGCGCCGGTGCGTGTCGGGACACGGAAGCCGCCGAGCTTTGCGGTGCCGGTGCCGGATAGGAAAATTTTGTCCGGCTGAATATTCCTGTGCATGATGCCCTGCGCGTGCGCATAGGCCAGCGCCTTTGCAAGATCCATTGCAAGCGCGCGGACACTGACCTCGGAAAGGTCAAAGCGGTGCGAACGGATCCGGTCAGTCAGGCAGTCAAGCTGCTCCATCCGGATCAGATACGCATAACCCTCAAGCTGGCCGTCAGCCTTGAGCTCTTCCAGTGCTTCGTCCTGATAGGTGACGATGTTGGGGCACTCCTGCATTTGGAACAGCAGGTCGGATTCGCGCTCGGTGCGCTCCTTTGCCTTGGCGATCTGCGCCTGCTTCTGCTCGTCGTTGAAGTATGCGCGCGCCGCGGTGAGCGGAATGATTTTGAGCACCGCCGTTTCCGTCCGGTTCATGCGTCTGGATTCCAGGCGGTACGTGAGGCAGTCCGGCGCAGAGGCCAGCTGCTCCTTGCGTTCCCAGCGTCCCCAGAGGGGCTGCGGGAGCTGTTCCGCGATCTGTTTGAGAGATTCCATGCCGATCATATGCCACATCCTTCCTTTTCCTTTCAGTTTGAATGCGGAAAGCCGCGCGGCCTTCCGTGCATGTTATGTGCCTTGTATACTATTTTAGTATACAATATTTTGAACTGCTTGTCAATACCTTTTAGGCATAAAGTTATAAAGAAAGCGGACATAGCCTGAAGCTGTGTCCGCTTGCATGTTATTCTGTTCGTATTTGCGAAATACCTGCGCTGTCAAAAGATTTTGAACGGATGCTTCTCCGGTCATGCTGTCGATGCAATACGCAGGTTAATCCTGCTGTTCATACATATTCGGGTAATTGGCACGCACCCATGCGCGGACGTCGGTGCCTTTCTGATCCGGATCGCTGACTGTGTAAACGTAGAATCTGAACAGACAGTGTGCATCCTCTAAAGTAACGGAGCAGGGTTCGCCCCAACTGGTCATTCTCGACAGACCGTCCACATCGGCGAGTGCAAGCTGTTCCGGCGTCAGGACATGCTCCATTGCGCAGCCAACGCAGTAATCAACATACTCTATCAGTACAAGATACGGATCCTCAACAGAAACCTCTCCGTCCATGTTGACATCACCTATCTGGTACTTTTGTTCCGCCGATGCCGGAGCTGTCATCACCCCGCAGAGCAGCGCGGCCGCAGTCAGTGCCGCAAAAAAATTTGTTTTCATGTGTCTTACCTCCCGTATAGACATAGATGTTGCAGCACACCGGCAACGCCTCTGCAAGCTGAATACAGGGCGTGTGAGGAACGGCGTGCAGATTGTCAGCAGTCCTCCGCTGCTGTTGTGAATTCAGTATAGCACATTTTCACGAAAAACGCAATCCTTTTTGTGAATCATTTTGCGATTTAACAGAATTCGGTGCGCGGCAGCGGGAACGGTGACGGCACGGGAATTTTCGCAGAAAAATGTTTCTGACCGCAGACTGTTGAAAAAAGCGCCGGAATATGGTATACTGAAAATAGCAAGATGATCCGAACGGAGGTGCATCATCATGAAGCTGCTGCAAAAAGCGGCGGCAGTCCTCTGCGGCTGCCTGCTGACAACCTTGACCGTCCCGGCTGTGCCGGCTTCTGCGGAGGCCGCGCCGGAATTCACCCGCATTGCAAAGTATACCGCATCCACCGGCTACAACACCGGCGTGCTGACCGACAACAATGAGAATACTGCGTATAATTTTCCCGCGGGCGGCACCCTGACCATCACGACAGAGGATCCGATCTGCGGCATTTCCGTCAAATTCAACCGGCAGGCCGTGCCGTGGCGCGCCTGTGCCGG
>JAFZBC010000117.1:0-2951 GCA_017561965.1 Oscillospiraceae bacterium | reverse complement strand
TTCAGACTGTCCCAGAAGGACGCGGCATCATTGCCGACCGGCGTCACTGCGCCGAGTCCGGTCACAACAACTCTCTTGCTCATGTTTTTACTCCTTGTGGAATCGCAGACGCAGCGAATGAAGCGTTGCTCAATCGGAATGCGTATTGCGTGTGATATGTGCGCCTGCGGCGCGCTGCTCAGGAAATAGCAAGTCCGCCGTCAATGCGGATGACTGTTCCGGTCAGATAATCCGAATCGGGGGAAGCGAGGAAACCGGCCAGATTTGCAACGTCCTCCGGCTGTCCGGCTCTGCCCATCGGAATGGATGCGAGGTATTCTTTTGTGGCCTCCTCGCTGATGGCCTTCGTCATATCCGTGGCGATGAAACCCGGTGCGATCGCATTGCAGGTCACGCCTCTGGAGGCAAGCTCTCTTGCCGTGACCTTGGTCAGCGCGACGACGCCCGCCTTCGAGGCGGCATAATTCGCCTGACCGGCCGTTCCGAGCTGTGCGGAAACAGACGCAAGATTGACGATCTTGCCGTATTTCTGCTTCATGAACGGGCGGTAGCACGCCTGTGTCATGTTGAACGTACCCTTGAGGTTCGTATTGATGACGGCATCGAAATCCGCTTCCTTCATGCCGAGGATCAGCGCATCGCGCGTGATGCCCGCATTGTTGACGAGGATCGTGATATTGCCGAAATCTGCGATGACCTGCTTAACAGTCGCCTTGCACTGCTCCGCGTCGGACACGTCGCAGGCATAGGTCTTTGCACGCACGCCGTACTGTGCGGCGAGCGCCTGCTCCAGTGCCGCGGTCTGCTCATTGCATTCCAATGCTGCGATCGCAATATCCGCGCCCATCGACGCAAGCTTTTTGCAGATCGCCGCACCGATGCCGCGCGCACCGCCCGTCACAAGGGCTGTCTTTCCTTTCAGCATGATTCCTTCACCGCCTTTACTGTTTCAGCCAGTGTTTCCGCACTGTCCACATTATAAATCTTGACATCTGCCGCGGTTTTCTTCACCAGACCGCTGAGCGTCTTTCCCGCGCCGACCTCAATAAAGGTATCAAAGCCCGCCGCGATCATGTTTTCGATCGTGGTCTGCCAGCGCACCGGGCTGCGCATCTGCTGCTCCATGGTCGCTGCGGTCTTTTCCGGATCGTAGGGCTGCGCATCGAGGTTCGCATAAACCGGAATGCGCGGCGCAGTGAAGCTGTATGCGGAAAGTGCCGCACCGAATTTCGCGGATGCGTCATTCATGAACGGCGAATGGAACGCCGCGCTGACAGCCAGCGGGATGCATCTGCCGCCCAGCTCCTTGATCTTTGCCGTGAAGTCCGGCATGCTGCTTTTCAGGCCGGATACGACAGTCTGGCCGGGGCAGTTGAAATTCACCGCATAGAGCTGCTCAAATTCCGCAGCGGTATCCGCGACGGTCTGCGCGTCCAGCTTGACGACTGCGCACATCGCAGTTTCTGCCGCATCGGAGGCCTCCTGCATCAGCTGCCCGCGGGTGCTGACGATCCGGAAGCCGTCCGCATCGGAATACGCACCGGCAAAGGCCAGCGCTGCGATCTCACCGAGCGAGAAGCCTGCCGCCGCATCCGCATGAATGCCGTTTTCCTCCAGCGCGCGTGCCGCCGCCAGATCCACCAGATACAGGCAGGGCTGCGTATTGGCCGTCTGCTTCAATTCCTCATCCGTTCCGGAGAAGGACTGCTGCATCGTGCCCGGACGGATCGCCTCCGCCGCGTCGTAAAGTGCCTTTGCCGCAGCGCTGCTCTCATACAGCGTTTTGCCCATGCCGCTGTACTGCGCGCCCTGTCCGGCAAAGAGAAATGCGATTTTTCCCATTGATGACTCCTGTTCGTTCAAGCCTGCGGTCAGCCGAGCAGCTGTTCCGCCTGCTCCATGATTTCCGCAACGATCTCCGCAGCAGGCTGCTCTTTGTTGACCAGTCCGGAGATCTGTCCTGCGAGGAAGCAGCCCTTCTTCGGGTCGCCGTCCACAACAGCCGCACGGAGCGTGCCGACCGCCATTGCCTCAAGTGCTTCATCGGAAATATCCGTATATTCTGCCTTGGCATATGCACGCGAGAATGCGGATTTCAGGCTGCGCACCGGATGACCGAGCCTTCTGCCGGTCACAACGGTGGAGGTGTCCTTCGCTTTCAGGACACGCTCTTTATACTCCTCTGCGATGCAGCATTCCGTCGCTGCGAGGAACCGCGTGCCGATCTGCACGCCGCATGCACCGAGCATCACTGCCGCGGCAAAGCCTCTGCCGTCCGCAATGCCGCCCGCCGCAATCACCGGGATGCTGACTGCATCACAGACCTGCGGCACCAGCGCCATCGTCGTCATTTCTCCGACATGGCCGCCGGATTCGGTGCCCTCCGCCACAACGGCATCCGCACCGGATTTTTCCATCAGCTGCGCCATCGCTGCCGTCGAGATCACCGGGATGACCTTGACGCCTGCCTCGCGCCACATCGGAATATAGGCTGCGGGGCTGCCCGCGCCCGTCGTGACGACCGCGACCTTCTTTTCCGCGATCAGCTTTGCAATCTCATCAATATTTTCACCGCGCAGCATGATATTCACGCCAAAGGGCTTATCTGTCAGCCGGCGGGCTTCGTCGATCTGATCTGCGATCTGCCGGATATTTCCGCTGGCCGCGGAGATGATGCCGAGGCCGCCGCCGTTGGAAACCGCCGCTGCAAGGCGGGCATCGGAGATATGCGCCATGCCCCCCTGCATCAGCGGATAACGGGTTCCCAGCAGCTCGCAGAGAATTTCCGTCTGCTTCATGGATCAGCCCTGCTTGCTCTCAATGTAAGCCGCGAGCTCGCTCACGGACTTGCCGGCCTCCTGCGGGTTGATCTCGACGCCGAACTCGTCCTCCATCTCCATCATGATCTCGACTGCTTCGAGAGAATCCACGCCGAGGTCTGCAAAGGTGGT
>JAFZBC010000014.1:0-11640 GCA_017561965.1 Oscillospiraceae bacterium | reverse complement strand
GCCGCGCGCATTCTTATCATCCTTCTTGTAATCCGGTGCGGAATCATTTGTGATGATAACCTTACGGTTCGGCTCCTCGCCGGACGAATGAGAGGACACTCCCTCGATCTCGGTCACAGCGGAGTGAATAATGCGGCGCTCATAGGGGTTCATCGGCTCCAGCGCGACGCTTCTGCCGGTGCGGAGCACACTCTTGCTGATACGCTGCGCCAGATCCTGAAGTGCCTTTCTGCGCTTTTCGCGATAGCCGCAGGTGTCAATCGTCAGGCGGACATAGTCTTTATCGCCGCGGTTTGCGACCATCGAGGTCAGGTACTGCAAAGCGTCGAGCGTATCGCCGCGTCTGCCGATCAGCGAGCCAGCACCGTTGCCCTCCAGCGTAAAGAAGATGCCGTTTTCCAGCCGTCCGGCAGCCTTGACCTCCGGTGCAAGCTGTGCGAGAACCTGTTCGAGATATGCTGCACCGATCGCCATTTTTTCCAGCTGGATCTCCGGAGAGATTTCCTTGCTTTCAGCCTCGTCAGCACCCTCCGCTGCTGCATCCGCATCATCAGCGGTCAGCTCCGGTTCTGCTTCTTCCGCGGGTGCCTCATATGCAGGCGCCTCCGCCGTTTCCGCAGCGGGCGCCGTATAAGTCGCCTCCACGCGGAATTCTTCCTTTTTGCCGAACAGTCCGCCCAGCAGTGAGCGCTTCGGCTCATCAATTACCTTGAAGTCAATGTCAGATGCAGGAACGCCGAACGCGTCCGCAGCCATCTGCTTCGCCTCCTCTAAGCTCGAGGCAGTGAAGATCTCGGTCATGTGGTCATATCCCCTTTCATCAGAAGGTTCGGGAGAAATCACAGATCGTCGTCAGAGCTCAGATCCTTCGGTGCTTCCTCTCCGTATTTCAAAGCGGCACGTTTCCGCGCTGCTTCAATCAGCTTTTTCTCATATTCGGCACGCTCCTTGCGGGTCATACCGTCATCGCCGTCCTCATACTGCGTATGATTTCCGGCAGTACCGTTCTGCTGTGCCTGCATCGCAGCGGACTGCTCCATCATGCGCTGCATCCAGCCCGGTCCCTTTGCAAGCTGCTTTTCCTTTTCCTTTGCGTTGATCTTTTCCAGACGCTCGCCGGAAAGATACTTGTAGAGCAGCAGCTGCACGATCAGCGTCAGCACGGCATTGACGAGCCAGTAGAAGCTCAGACCGGCCGGTGCTTTCAGTCCGATCCAGATCGTCATCAGCGGCGACAGATACATGACAGCATTGGCTGCGCCCATCTGCTTTGCCGCATCCGGATTTACCTTTTTACTATGCGACTGCATAATAATGGTCTGAATCAGATACACGAGCGCTGCAAGGAACGGCAGCAGCACGAGCATCAGATTGGTAAAGGTCCAGCCGTTTTCCGGGTGCAGGCTCGGAACGCCCGCGAGGTCGAAGCCGAGGAAACTGTTATCAAAGCCTCTCAGCTGATCAACAAAGCCCGGCATGGAATCAAAGATAGCGGGATGCTCCTTTGCATGCTGCAAAAGCAGCAGCTCGGGACGTCCGCTGACGAATTTTTCCGCCTTCTCCACACTTTCGTAGAGATTCTGGTTGACGAGCCACTGTGTCAGCAGACCCTTTGCCTGGGTGATCTGCTCTTCCGGGAGCCGCAGGATATAGGTCAGCGGCCGGAGCACGACAAAGAACACCGGGAACAGCAGGAAAATCGTCAGAAAGCTGCTGAGGCAGCCTGCACTGGGATTGATGCCCTCCTTGGTAAAGAGCTTGTTCTGCTCCTCCTGCTGGCGCTGCGGGTTGTTCGGAAAAGCTTTCTTGATCTTGCTGATCTGCGGTGCGATCAGCCCCTGCCGGGCCTGGTTGACCTGCATCTTGTAGGTGCTGGGCAGTGTCACGAGCTTGATCAGAATCGTGAACAGGATCATGGAAAGACCGTAATTATGGACGACCTGATAAATGCCGTACAGGATGACGCCCATCAGTTTGGAAATGAGACCCAAGGTGACATTCCTCCGTTGTAATCATTAGTCAGTGCGTTTCCCGCGCCACCGGGTACGCGGCGCAAGAATCCAAAGATATTCCAGCGCATGACGCTGCGCCGGGGAAAGCGGATCCGGCTGCGGAATTCTGTGACGTCCGAGCAGATCGAATCTGACCGGAACCGGATCCCAGCCGCCCTTTGAAAAAGGATTGCAGCGCAGAATCCGCAGTGTACCGAGCCATGTGCCGCGGACAATGCCGAAGCGCTCGATCGCGCCGAGTGCATAGGCTGAGCAGCTCGGACGGTACCGGCAGACCGGCGGAAAATGCGGCGAAATATGCCGCCTGTAAAAGACAATGGGTGCGCAGTATATGCGCCGCAGGACTTTCATGCCTGCTTTCCGGCAGGCCGTTTGCCGGAGGATGACCGGTGCTTCTGATTCGGCGTGCAGGGGATCTCTCCGCTGCTGACGCCGGTGCAGTGCTTCACGCCGCGGGTGCAGAAGGCCTCTGTCAGAACATTGGCAGACTGCCCCGGCAGTGTGCTGCGCGCAACGACCACAATATCAAGGCCGATCGGGAGCTGCGGTTCCGCAGCGGCATAGGCCGCACGGATGATCCGCTTTGCACGGTTGCGTTTGACCGCATTTCCGATCTTTTTGCCCGCCGTGATGCCGAGCCGGTTGCACGGCAGGCCGTTCGGCTTCACATAGATCAGTGCAGAGCCGAGCGAGCAGAATGCGCCGCCGCGGTAAAGCCGCTGAAAGTCCGCATTCTGATTCAGGATCTCCGTAAACAGCATGGGATCTCCTCTCCGGTGATTGCGTTTGCATCGGTCCGGTAGCAAAAAAGAGCCACAATCATCTTGCGGCCCTCTTAGTTGCGTATCGGATCAGTAGGTCAGTCTTGCACGACCCTTTGCACGGCGGCGAGCCAGAACCTTGCGGCCGTTCGCGGTTGCCATACGCTTCCGGAAGCCATGCTCCATCTTGCGGTGCCGCTTCTTCGGCTGATATGTTCTTTTCATGAAAACGTCACTCCTTTTCTTTTGTATCATTATGCTGCATGTTCAGGCAGCATCGGATTACAGTGATGATTGCGGGAGCCTGTCTGCACGGTGCAGATACAAATACCCCTGCAAGGTTTGATTATACAGGAAAATCGTGAAAAAGTCAAGTCTGCATTCCGATATTTGTGCACCCTGACGAGAAACCCCGCTGCATGACAGGGGGTTATAGGCATTTCGTGCGGCATTGTATGCGCAGGCAGGAAGCAGGCACGGTTCTGTATCTGATTTCCCTATTTCCCGATGAAATTATTATCCGTGCCTGTCCCGCCCGTCTGTTCATTCAGCAGCTGCTGTTTCCACATCGCCGCTGTGAATGACGAACCAGAAGGTCGAGCCTTCCCCGACGGTGCTGTCCACGCCGAACGCATAGTCATGCAGCCGCAGGATCGCCTTGACAATCGAAAGTCCCAGTCCGGTGCCGCGCACCTCACGCTTATAGTTCTCGCTGCGGTAATACTTGTCGAAGATGCGGGAGAGCGTTTCCTGATCCATGCCCTGTCCGGTATCCCGGACGGAGATGCGGATGCCCTCATCCGTATGCGCCATACTCACGAAGATTTTTTTGTCTTCGCCGGTATAATTCATGGCGTTGTTCATCAGATTGCAGATGACCTGTTCGATCTTGCCCGCATCGCAGCTGACCAGCGCGGCGCCGTCGGTTTTCAGCTCAAAGGTATAGCCGGAAACCTCGCTCAGTCCGCGGTAGCGGTCGGTGATGTCACGGAGGCGCTGCTCCATGTCAAAGGTCGTGCGCTCCAGCTTCATCTTGCCGTTTTCGAGCTTTGAAAGATCGAGAATATCGTTGACGAGCGCGGTCAGGCGGTCGGTTTCCTCGATGATGACCTGCAAATGCTCCGCGCGCTTGACGGGGTTGTCGCCGGAAAGGTCGCGGATCATCTCCGCATAGGCCTTCAGCATGGTCAGCGGCGTACGCAGATCGTGGGAGGCATTCGCAATCAGGTCGCGCTGCATCGTATCGACGCGGTTGATTTCTCGGCTGGCATAGGTCAGCGTTTCCGCCAGGCGCTCCGCCTCGTCGTAGCCGTTGCCGTTGAACTGGATGTCATACCGCCCGTGCGCGAGCTGCTCCGCATCCTTGGTGACGCGGACGATCGGCTTGGCCAGACGGTCAGACACGATCACGGAAAGCACAAAGCCGATCAGCACAAGGATGACGGTAATGATAATCAGCTGCCGCCGGATGATGCTGACCGTCGCTTCGACGGGCGCCAGCGGTGCATTCAGGATCAGATAGCCCTCCGGCAGAGATTTTGTGCCGATGACTCTTGCATAGATCAGTGTCTTGCTCTGGGTATCCTTGTTGCTGTATACGCCGTTTTCGGCGGCATTGGCAAGCATGGCGTATTCAACCGAATAATTCTCCGTCCTGCTGTGGAGCACACAGAATTTTTCACCGATCACGCATTCCGGGAACAGCTTGCGCTTCTGCCGGTCAAGGATCTGGATGCAGACGCCGTTCCGGTATTCCAGCTCCTTGAGGGAATCATAGGACGCCTCCCCGTCGTGCATCATCCCGATCAGCTGATCGGACAGCCGCATGACGTCCTTGGTTTTCATGCCGTCATAGAACTTCTGCATAAACAGCACCTGAAATCCCCAGAGCAGGATATAGGTCAGCATTACGAACGCCATGAACCAGAGCCAGATCGTCAGCCGGAGACTGCTGTTCCGTTTCGGCTTACGCTTCAAACTTATACCCCATTCCTCTCAGTGTCACAATGAACTTGCGGTATTCACCGAGGCTGTTGCGGAGCATTTTGATATGGGTATCGACCGTGCGGTCATCTCCGAAGAAGTCATAGCCCCAGACCTCCTCAAGCAGCTTGTCCCGCGTCAGTGCGATGTTGCGGTTTTTGACGAGGTAGAACAGCAGATCGTATTCCTTCGGCGTCATGTTGGCCTTCTGTCCGTTGACATAGACCTCTCTGCCCGCCATGTCGATCTCCAGTCCCTCGAAGGTCATGCGCTCGGGCACCTGCTGCTGCGCGGTGTGTCTGCGCAGGCTGACCGCCTTGATGCGCGCCATCAGCTCCTTCGGGGAGAACGGCTTGACGACGTAATCGTCGATGCCGAGCTCAAAGCCGAACAGCTTGTCATACTCCTCACCCCTTGCGGAAAGCATGATGATCGGGGTGTTTTTGGTCTTGCGGATCTCCTTGCAGGCAGAATAGCCGTCCAGACGCGGCATCATAATATCCATGACAATCACGTCATAATCGGTGGCCTTCGCCATGGAAACAGCCTCCATGCCGTCGCCGGCCTCATCGGTTTCATAGCCTTCAAATTCTGCATATTCCCGCACCACTCTGCGGATGTTTGCTTCGTCGTCAACGATCAGTATTTTCATGATGTACGGTTCCTTTCCGCAGCGTCCGCTGCATACAGATATCCATGCTGCAAACAGCGGTGCCGGTGCCGGAAACAGGTTTTGTTCCTGCCGTGCTGTCTGCGGGCGTTCAGATGCGCTTATTATACCATATTTATGTGAATATTTTGTGAATATCCCCGCAAATAAAGTTTCACATTTCACGAAAATCCATTGACAGAACCCGCCTTGTTTGGTATAATAGCAGTATGGGGTTCTATGCCCTTCTGGCGTTTGGACAAAACAGCAGAGAGGAGCGTGATCTGCGTGAAGCTCGGGAAGAAGCAGCTGATCTATTCAGTTGTGGTTGCATTTGCGTTTTTTACGGTCTATCTGATTATATATGCGTTTTACCACAGAGATAAGGACGAACTGGTCTACCTGATTTTCAATACCTATGCACTGATTGCCGTGCTGCTGAGCTTCCTGATTGTGCTTTACCGGGAGCGGAAGCAGCGGCGGAAAAAAGAAACCGATCACAAGCGGCTGATTTACATGGCCGAAAATCTCAGTGCTCCGGCAATGCTCTGGAGCAACAATTTCTCCGAGATCATCCTGAACGAGGCGCTCTCGGAGCTGTCCGGCATCACGGTGCGGCCGGATTTTGATGCAAAATATATCGTTTCGCGGTTCTTCGGCAAAAAGGATATGACGGATGACGACATCCGCGCGCTGGTGCTCGCAAAGCATCAGGAGTTTCCGGTGACAACGGCATCCGGCGAAAAGCGGACGCTGATCTGGAACACCTGCGCCGTGGAAACCGATGAGGACGGCGTCACATGGCTGCTGTCCATCGGCATGGACGTCACGGATATCCGCACCATGCAGTCCGAGATCGAGGCGTATTCCAAGGCGCTGTCCGTTTCCAGAGGACAGCATAACCTGACCATGGAGCTGCTGGAGGTCGGCATTCTGATGATCGAGCAGGGCAACACGCAGATGTTCCCCTCGGAAAAGCTGCAAAGTATGCTCGGCATCACCGAACAGGACTTCACCGTGCAGGGCCTGCGGGAGCATGTGTACCCGCTGGACGCCGTTGTCTATGACCGCTATGTGGAAACCATGCGTTCCCACATGGCTGAATTCATCAACAAGACCGATTCGCTGGAGCTGCGGCTCTGCGCCGCGGACGGTGAATACCGCTGGTATTCCTACCGGTTCAAGGTCACGGAAAATCCCGCAACCGGCAGACTGGTCGCAGGCGGCTCCGTCATTGACGTCACGCAGGAAAAGGCCAAGGATGCCCGGATCGAGCAGATCGCTTACGAGGATGCTGTCACGGGGATCCCGAACCGCAACCGGCTGATGCTCGTCGGACACGACCTGTACGCCGCGACAAGCGAGCTGCATACAAAATACTGGGTCATTGTCATGGACATTGACCGTTTCCACCTGATCAACGATACCTGCGGCTATGCCGTCGGCAATGATCTGCTGAAGGATTTTGCCAAGGCCGTTGTCAAGCAGCTGAGCTTCGGCGGCTTTGCGGCGCGCATTTCCGGCGACAATTTTGCGCTGATTCTGCGCGATACCGGTGACGATACGCTGCCGGAAAAGGCCGTCAAGCGCGTTCAGCGGAAGCTGAACCAGATGGCCGTCGGCGCACTGGCAGGCCGCGCGCTGACCTGCTCGGCAGGGTTTGCGCGGATGCCCGCGGACGGCGAGAGCTTTGAGAATGTCATGGAGCACGCGGAATTTGCGCTGTCCTCCGCAAGCAATATTCACGGCAGCATCAGCCGGTATACCTCCCAGATGCACGATACCATTATTGAGGAGAGCAATCTGGAGGCACAGCTGACAGAGGGCATCATGCGCAATGAGCTGACGCTGTTCTATCAGCCGAAGGTTTCGCTGGAAACCGGCGAGGTCATGGGTCTGGAGGCGCTGATCCGCTGGCAGCACCCGTCTGGCAGGCTGCTCCCGCCGGGCGTGTTCATCCCGATAGCAGAGCGCTCCCAGCTGATCACGCATGTCACGCGGTTTGTGCTGAATGAGGCCTGCCGGCAGGCAAAGCTGTGGCAGACCATGAAGCTGAAACCGGTCGTCATGTCAATCAACTTCACCAGCACGGATTTCTATACCGAAAATATCTGCGGGCTGATCATCTCCGCGCTCAAGCGGAATGAGCTGGATCCCCGCTGGCTGGAGATCGAGCTGACCGAATCGCTGGCGCTGAAGGATATTGATACGACCATCGCCCGGATGCAGGAGCTGCGCGATGCAGGCATCCAGCTGGCCATGGACGATTTCGGCACCGGCTATTCCTCGCTGAGCTATATCCAGCGCCTGCCGTTCACCATGCTGAAGCTCGACCGCGCATTCGTCATGCACATGGACGAGGATCCCGTCGTGCAGGAGATCGTCCGTTCCGTGGCGCGCATCGCAAAGGCCAAGCAGATCCGCACGATCGCGGAGGGCGTGGAAACGCCGGAGCAGGCAGAGCAGCTCCGTGCCGCCGGATGTAACTATGCACAGGGCTATCTCTACGGCCAGCCGATGACAGCCAAGGAAACCGAGCAGTATATCCGCAGAAATATGGAAGAAATGAAAAAGCGATCCGCTGAAACATGAAAGAAGGCAACCGTATGATACAGCAGCCGACACCTGAAATGCAGCTGACGTCGATCCTGGCGCAGTACAATGACCTCCGGGTCATGCGGGACATTCTGATCCCGGCCGATGACCGCACCATGCACATCGACTTTCTGCTCCTGACGCGCTGCGGCATTTTCGTCTGCGAGATGAAAACCTTCCGCGGCATCATTCAGGGCGAGGGCATGAAAAAATACTGGAAGCAGTTTACCGACGGCAATGAGATCGACTTTTACAGCCCGCTGCTCCAGAACCTTTACCATATCAAATATCTGAAACAGTTCCTGGAACCCCTGCCGTTTGAGCTTTACCTGCATTCCGTCGTATTCATGCACGGATACGGCGAGGCGCGGCTCCAGATTTCCCCGCCCTATCCGCTTCAGTCGAGCATCGTCACCTCTGTGGACGCGCTGATGGCGGTCATCCAGCAGATCAGTGAGAAGAAAGGCAGCATCCTTTCGGAGGGTGAATGGGACTACATCTGCGATTTCATCGGCAAGAACCAGATCCGCGGCGATGCAGCCCGTGCGGCGCATGAGGTCAAGGCCGTGGAATACAAGAACAGCGCGCGCAGGGCATTGTTCCGGCAGACCTGCCCGGAATGCGGCGCACCGCTTGTGCCGCAGGGCACCCCGACCGGCAATTACTGGGTCTGCTCCCGCTGGCCCGAATGCACCTATACGCATAAAATGTAAATCCGGATTTGAAAAATCTGAATACGGAAAGGAATTAACAGCATGAAAAAACGAATCGGAATCCTGACCTCTGGCGGCGACTGCCCCGGACTGAACGCGACGATCCGCGGTGTTGCAAAGGCCTGCTTTGAGCTGATGGGTGAGGAGAATGTCGAGATCATCGGTATTTCCAACGGCTATTACGGACTGATCCACAATCTGTGCCGCGTCATGCAGCCGGGCGACTTTTCCGGCATTCTGACACAGGGCGGCACGATCCTCGGCACCAAGCGCCAGCCGTTCAAGATGATGACCGTCATCGGCGAGGACAATGTGGACAAGGTCAAGAATATGCGCGAAACCTATCAGAAGCAGAAGCTGGACTGCCTGCTGACGCTCGGCGGCAACGGCACGCACAAGACATCCCATCTGCTGGCGCAGGAGGGACTGAATGTCATCGGTCTGCCCAAGACCATTGACAATGATATTTTCGGCACGGATGTGACCTTCGGTTTTCACACCGCCGTGGACACCGCAACGGATGCCATCGACCGTCTGCACACGACGGCAGCCTCACACAGCCGGATCCTGGTCTGCGAGATCATGGGCAACAAGGCCGGCTGGCTGACGCTGAATGCCGGTCTGGCGGGCGGCGCGGACATCATTCTGATCCCGGAGATCCCGTATGATATCGACCGTGTCTGCGAGGCGCTGATGAAGCGTGCAGGCAGCGGAAAATCCTTCTCGATCATGGCGGTTGCCGAGGGCGCGTTCGACCAGGACGAGGCCAAGCTGAAAAAGAAGGACCGCGCCAGAAAGCGCGAAGAGGCAGGCATCATCACCGCGACCTCCCGCATTGCGGCGCAGGTGCAGGCAGCGACCGGTATCGAAGCGCGCGTCTGCGTGCCGGGACATATGCTCCGCGGCGGCTCTCCGAGCGCATACGACCGCATTCTTGCGACGAAGTTCGGCGTGCATGCCGCAAAGCTGATCGCAAATGAGAAGTACGGCCGGACGGTCGCCATGGTCAACGGCAAGGTCACCTCGAACAAGCTCGAGGACATCGCCGGCAAGACAAAGTTTGTGGATCCGAAGGATCAGCTCGTCGTGACGGCCAAGCGCATCGGCGTTTCCTTCGGAGATTGATCCCGATCACATCATACTATATCAGAAAAGAAAATCCGAAAGGGTTTTCTTTCCTGCTTTTATCAATTATTACTGCATATATTTAACATTAAAATTGTGCATAAGCGGCAAAATTCTGCGTACAGAACCGTTCAAAAAGTCAAAAATCCGTGATTTGAAAAATTTTTTTGAAATCTTTGTGACTTTTCGGCCCTTTTTTCGGTCTATATAAGTAGAGGGGTGCAAAAAACAGCCGGGCAAAACAGAAAATCCGGCGGCTTTTTGTTTGGGGAATCCCTCCGGCAGAACAATTCCGTAATAACATCTTAGCATGAAAACACAGAAAAGAGGAAAACACAGTGAGAAAGGGAGCCGGAATCATCATTGCAGCTGCATGGATGATGCAAGCTGTTCCGTTTGCCGCATCGGCAGCGGAGAACATCACCGTCAAGGTGAGCATCAGGACAGAAACAGATGTTCTGGAACAGACGGATATTTCCGTCGGGGACGAAAACGGGGACGGTCATCTGACCGTTGAGGATGTGCTGACCGCAGCACATGAACAGTATTATACCGGGGAAGCAAAGGCAAAGTATATCCCGGTCTGCAAGGATGCACCGGAGCTTTCGGAGATCTGGGGCGTCCGCGGACATTACATCAGCTATGTACAGGACGCGGCAGGAACGGACAAAACAGGCGATCTGACGCACGGCGACAGTGTGCGCGTACAGCTGCAATACGGCGATCCGGCATCCTACCGGTTCCGTCACGGTTCTCTGGACGGCGTCCGCACAGGCGAGCATGTCAATCTGAAGCTGCTGCACCGCCGCGCAGACACCGGAGAGGATGAACCGGTCAGTGACGCGGTCATCATGGTGGACGGCCTCCGCACAGCAATCCGCACGGACGAAAACGGCTATGCAGCGGTATCGTTCCGCGAGCCAGGCACGCATACGGTCAGCGCAAAGCTGAACGGCAGCATTCTGCTGAAACAGAGCGAGAGCATAAACGTGGTAACCCGTAATGCGGGAACGACCACGGCAGATTCCGCCGCAGAACAGCTGACGGCAACCTCTGCGAATCCGGCAGAACCGGAGGCAGCCGGAACCGAACAGAGCACGAGCGCCGAACCGATGACCTCCGTACTGGAAACAACCGTCGCCGCAGCGATCACAAAGCTGAAGGCGGGCAGCGTCAAGGCAGGAGATTCCATGCCGCTGGCTGCATTCTGCGGGGCAGGCGGCATCGCACTGGCAGCCGCGCTGATCTGCGGTCACAAGAAGGAAAATGACTGAATCAGGCGGAGCAGGCGCAGCATATACGCTCCGTATTGTATAATCTGTATATTTTATTACACACAAATCAGATAAAAAGCGCGGAACAAAACTATCTCTTTTGTATCTGTTGACAAATAGTTTGATTTGTGTTATAATTCAGACAATGCAGCAACTGATTTCCACATTGATTTCGTAAAAAACCCACTACCAAAAAACCGCATCACGCATCTTCACATGAAACCATTCATCACACCGGCGAAAAGCCCGGATACTCCGCAAGTATCCGGGCTTTTCGTTTTTAAGGTACGGTTTAGAGGTATCTCCGATGGATTGGAAATGGGGCGCTGCCCCCATACCCCCGCTTAAGGGCTACTAGCCCTTAAGAATCCCATTATGATGAAAACAATGTATTTTCTTCACTTTTCTATGTTGCGGGATTCCAAAGGGTCAGCGCCCCTTTGGCGGGCTTGGTGAGTTTGCGGTGCAAACTCATAGCGAAGCGGGCGAGAGTCCCATTATCAATTATCGCGTAGCGATACCTTTATC
>JAFZBC010000116.1:0-21720 GCA_017561965.1 Oscillospiraceae bacterium | reverse complement strand
TCGGATAATTTTACCTATATTCAGCGGATCAAAAAGACAACCAGTTCATGGTCGGTCGGTCTGAATGCGATCACGGTCATGCTTGCGCTCATTGCGATTGTCAACCTGATCAACATTGTGTCCACGGGCGTCCTGAACCGGAAGCGGGAATTTGCCGCAATGCAGTGCAGCGGCATGACACACGGGCAGATGTACCGGCTCGTTGTGATCGAATGCCTGCAATTCACGCTGTTTGCAGCAATCGCATCCACCATTCTCTGCCTGCTGATCATGCGTGGAACGACGTGGTTTCTGGTGAGCATGACGATTGAGGCATCCCCGGCGGACGTGGATCTGGGCGTGCCGTACCTGACGCCGGTTGTCCGGATCTGGACTGCGGCAGTCGCAGCTTTTGCAGTGACGCTGCTGGCTTCGGTGATTCCGCTCCGACGGATGCAGGAGGAACCTCTTGCAGAGCAGATCCGGGCAACGGAATAACAGCAGAACCCATGCACAATTCATCGGAGATACTTCTTTCACAATACGCTCGCGGGTGCTTCTGAAACCGGAAGCGCCCGCTTTTTTTCGCAGCGTTTTCCGCAATCGTTCCATTGACAAAGCGGCAAAAATCTGGTATCATATAAGACAGCAGCTTCAACGGTTTTTAATGCAGACGGAAAGGGGGAGCAGCCTGATGGCGGACAGTATGCATGCGGGACACCGCAAGCGGATGCGCGAGCGCTTTCTGAAAACGGAACTCGACGGCCATCAGCCGCATGCGCTGCTGGAAATGCTGCTTTATTACGGCATCCCGCGGGTGGATACTGCCCCGGTTGCACATGCGCTGCTGGAACGCTTCGGCAGCATGCAGGGCGTGCTTTCCGCTTTGCCCGATCAGCTCAGGCAGGTTCCCGGGATGACCGAGTCTGCGGCCTGCCTGATCGCGCTGCTGCGGGCGGTGTATACTTATGACGCAGAGGATCATTCCCGCGGAATGCCGGTTGAATCCTTTGCCGGTATCTGCGATTATTTTACGCGGCTTTACCGCTTTGAACAGCGGGAGATTGTCCGCGCGGCGTTTCTGGATCCGCAGCTGCGGCTGATATGCTGTGAGGTCATTGCACAGGGGCATCCGACTGCGGCGGCCGTTACCGTGCGGCAGCTGACCGAGCGCGCCTGTGCGGCGGGCAGCAATGTCATCGTGCTGGCGCACAATCATCCGAACGGCAGCACGTCGCCGTCCGATACCGATATTGCCGTGACGCGGCAGCTGGCGGAGCTGCTCGCGGCCGGCGGACTTTCGCTGGCCGATCATGTGATCGTCAGCGGCGATGCGGCGCTCTCTCTGCGGGAGGCCGGTGTCTTTATGGGAATTGAGCTCTGAGAGCAGGAGGATAGATGGAACAGCGCAGTTTTCAGCTCCATGCGCCGTATGAACCGGCAGGCGACCAGCCAAAGGCGATCCGGCAGCTGGTCGAAGGCTTTGAAACCGGAAAGGAAAAGCAGATCCTGCTCGGTGTAACAGGCTCAGGCAAGACCTTTACCATGGCGAATGTCATTGCGGCGCGGAACAAGCCGACGCTTGTGCTTGCGCATAACAAGATTCTGGCAGCGCAGCTCTGCTCGGAGTTCCGGGAGTTCTTTCCGGAAAATGCGGTGGAATATTTTGTGTCGTATTACGACTACTATCAGCCGGAGGCCTATATCCCGAGCACGGACAGCTATATAGAAAAGGATTCCTCGATCAACGATGAGATCGACCGGCTGCGGCACAGCGCGACCATGGCGCTGGCGGAGCGCTCGGACGTCATCATTGTGGCATCGGTGTCGTGCATCTATTCGCTCGGTTCGCCGGATGAATACCGCGGTATGTCTGTTTCAATGCGCCCGGGCATGGAGATGTCCCGCGAAACGCTGCTCGAAGAGCTGGTGCGGATCCAGTACCAGCGCAACGACCTTGCGCTTGACCGCGGCAAATTCCGTGTTCACGGCGACGTCGTGGATATCTGCCCGGTGAATACGTTTGAGAACGTGATCCGCGTGGAGTTTTTCGGGGACGAGATCGACCGCATCACGGAGATCGCCCTGATGACCGGCGAGCCGATCGCGCAGCTGAAGCACGCGGTCATCTTTCCGGCCAGCCATTACGTCGTATCCGGCGAGCAGCTTGAGGATGCCATCGGGGATCTGGAGCAGGAGCTTGAAGAACGCGTCACATTCTTTGAGGCGAATCACCGTCCGCTGGAGGCTGAGCGCATCGCACAGCGGACGCATTACGATATTGAGATGCTGCGGGAAATCGGCTTTTGCAGCGGCATCGAGAACTATTCCCGTGTGCTGGCGCGGCGTGCGCCGGGCTCGCGGCCGTGTACGCTGCTGGACCACTTCCCGGAGGATTTCCTGCTGATCGTGGACGAATCGCATGTCACGCTGCCGCAGGTCGGGAGCATGTATGCAGGCGACCGCGCCCGCAAGGAAACGCTCGTGGAATACGGGTTCCGTCTGCCGAGCGCATTTGACAACCGTCCGCTGAATTTTCAGGAATTCACAGCGAAGATCCACGAGGCGATGTTTGTTTCCGCGACGCCCGGCAAGCTGGAAAAGGAATTCGCTTCACAGACCGTGGAGCAGGTCATCCGTCCGACGGGGCTGGTCGATCCGGTGGTCAAGGTCAAGCCGGTCATCGGGCAGATCGAGGATCTGCTGTCGGAGATCCACATGCGTGTCGATAAAAACGAGCGCGTGCTGATCACGACGCTGACCAAGAAAATGGCGGAGGATCTGACCGCGTATCTTGCGAACATGGAGATCCGCGTGCGCTATATGCACCACGATATTGACACGGTGGAACGCATGGAGATCATCCGCGACCTGCGGCTCGGGGAATTTGACGTGCTGGTGGGCATCAACCTGCTGCGCGAGGGCCTTGATCTGCCGGAGGTATCACTGGTTGCGATCCTCGATGCGGACAAGGAGGGCTTCCTCCGCTCGGAAACCTCGCTGATCCAGACGATCGGCCGTGCAGCACGGAATGCGCACGGCGAGGTCATCATGTACGCCGATGAGATCACGGGCAGCATGGAGCGTGCGCTGCGGGAAACGGAGCGCCGCCGGAATTTGCAGCTTGCGTACAACGAAGCGCACGGCATCGTGCCGCAGACGATCGTCAAGGATGTGCGCGAGGTGCTGGAGATTTCCACAAAGGAAAAGACCGAGAAGAAGGTCACAAAGAAGATGAATAAGCAGGAGCGCGAAAACCTTATCGCAGAGCTGACCGCGCAGATGAAGGAAGCCGCAAGGCTGCTGGAATTCGAGCACGCCGCATTCCTGCGGGATAAGATCAAAGAGCTGCAAAAGGGGTGACGGCTTGTGACAATGTCAGATGTATGCGGCGTGACCGGACTGATCGGAATGGCGCTTCTGGCGGCGGCATTTATCCTTTCCGGCGCCCGGAAGGACGCAGAGCGCAGCGGCGATGGAAAGCGTGCCCTGGTTCTGAGGCGCATTGTCACGCTATGCCTGGTTTTCGGAACAGCCTGCTGGTGTATCGCCGGGCTTCTGGTGATGGCGCAGATGGCACAATCCGTTCACTGATCCGATACTGTTTATTACATATGCCGCACCGCGCGGCAAAGCAATCGCACTGAAAGGAGTATTCATATGGCAAAGAACACAGAAAAAAAGAAAAAGGGAAATGCGGGCATCATCGTTTTGATTCTGCTTCTGCTGATTCCGATTGCTGCGGCAGTCATTCTGGATAAAACAGATGCGGGCTATTTCCTGAAATGTCATATCAGCAAAGATCCGCGCATGCACTGCGAGGTCGTGATGCAGCTGGACGGCGCACCGTATCCGCTGACTGCGGCGCAGGTGACCGGTCTGCCGATGGACAGCGGTCAGGAGAACAAGGTTTCGGATGTTGAATCCGATGCGTCCGGCTGTTCGTTCCTGTGCAAGGGCGGCGAGTACGGCGCGCAGCCGTTTCAGATCACATTCTCCTACGGCGACGGTCAGACTGCTGTGATTCCTGTGAAGCCGGTGATCGGCGCGGACTGGGAGATGACCGACCTCGTGCTGACGATTCAGGCGGATTCCGCTGCGGAAACCTATACCTATTCCGCGACGCTCTATGTCAACGGGCGGGCGTATAAGAGCACCGGAGAGGCTGCGTTCGGTTCGGAAGACGGCATCCGGGTCAGCGATATTTAAGGAGTACGGATGCGTACCTGGACAAAAATGCGGCAGAAGCTGGAGCAGGAATATCTGGCGGAATCTCTGCGCGGACGGCTCAGCTATTTCGTCACGACCTATCATGCGATGCATGACGGGGACGAGGGCAGAGTTGCGGTGCGTCTGGACGGTGCGGAGATCCTGAAAAGCAACTTTTTCGAGCGCTTTGACGCGATGTGGAAAAAGTATGAGATTCTGGAGCAGGATCCGGCGGTTCCCGATCCGTGGCGGCAGTCCGCCGTGGAGGCCATCCGTGAGGGCAGCTTTTACCAGATGGATTTTTACCGCGCATTCGGCGAATTTGACAGTCAGGGCATCACGGAGAGCCTTGCCTCGGAAAACGCGCTCGTGCGGATGCTTGCGCTGCTTGACCGCCGCACCGGAAAGCGGACGCTGGAAAAGCTGCGCGTCCCGATGCGGACGGAACCGGAGTGGCTGCAAATGATCTATTTTATCAGGCTGGAGGCGGAGCATATGCCGCTTCAGCAGGAAAGGAAACCGATGAAAAAAGGCATACTATTCGATCTGGACGGCACGCTCTGGGATTCGTCCGCGGAGTGTACGGATGCATGGAACACCGTGATCCGGGAGCAGACCGACCGGACAGAGCAGTTTACCGTTGATGACATGCACAACTTTATGGGCAGAACGATGGAGGCCATTGCGGCACTGATGTTCCCGACGCTGCCCGAAGCAGAGCGTCTGCATATTCTGGATCTCTGCACGGCGCATGAGCATGATTTCCTGCGGTCGCATCCGGCGCGGCTGTATGACGGCGAGCGGGAGATCATCGAAGCGCTGGCAAAGGAATACGCGCTCGGCGTGGTGAGCAACTGTCAGGACGGCTATATTGAGATCTATCTTGACCAGTGCGGCTTTTCCGGACTGTTCTGCGACTGCGAATGCGCAGGCAGGACGGGAAAATCGAAGGGGCAGAATATCCGGCTCGTGATGGAGCGGCAGGGGATTACCGACTGCATCTATGTCGGTGACACACAGGGCGATGCGGATGCCGCCAAAGAGGCAGGCATTCCGTTTATCCATGCGGCATACGGCTTCGGCAGGCCTGACGCCTGCGCGGCCGCGATCCGCAATATCAAAGAGCTGCCGGAGGCGGCGGCAACTATTTTTTCCGAAAAAGGAGTAATGGAACATGGCTGATCACAAGGTTACATTTATGCAGAATGAGTACACGAATGACACGACCGGCGAAAAGGCACCGGGCGTCACCGTGATTCTGAACGGCAAATTCGGCGAGGTGATCTCGCAGCTGCTGGAGGCGAATCCGAACTTCACCAGCAATATTCAGGTGATCCAGGAGGCGCTGTTCCGCGGCCTGAATTCGATGCTCAAGGAGAAGAACATCGGCGCGGATCCGGATGCGCCCGAGGATGAGGCAACGGAAACAGAAAAAGCATAAGGAACCGCCGGTTCCGTAAGGAAAACACGGCACATCAGGAGGAGGTGCGGACATGGAATCGTTTGTGCATCTGCACGTGCATACGGAATACTCGCTGCTGGACGGTGCCTGCCGCATCGACCGGCTGATGCAGAAAGTGCGCGAAAACGGACAGATGGCTGTTGCGATGACCGACCACGGCGTATTGTACGGCGCGGTGCAGTTCTATCAGGCCGCCATGGAGGCGGGGATCCATCCGGTCATCGGCTGTGAGGTTTATATTGTCCGGAGCATTACGCTGAACAAGATGTGGATGCGGGAACCGGAGCCGTTCAGGCTGGTGCTGCTCTGCAAGAACAACATCGGCTACCGGAATCTGGTGCAGCTGGTTTCCGCGTCCAATACACAGGAGATGCACGGCCCGCCGCTCATTGACCGTGCAATGCTCACTGCGCACAGCGACGGTCTGATCTGCCTTTCCGGCGGCCGGCACAGTGAGATCACAAAGCTGCTGCTGCGCGGGCAGAGCATTCAGGCACAGGAAGCTGCAATGGAATATGCATCTGTGTTCGGCGAGGGTGATTTCTATCTGGAGATCCAGAACCACGGCAGCCCGGATGAGGAGCTGGTCATGCACGGCATGTCGGAGATCTCTGCGAGCACGGGCATCCCGATGGTCGTGACGAATGACGCGCATTATCTGACGCCGAAGGATGCAGACACGCATAAGCTGCTTTCCTGCATCCGGACGGGCGCCGTGCTGTCAGAGCCGGGCAGGGGGACGCTCCCGAACGATCAGTATGACCTGAAATCGACTGTGGAGATGAACGAGCTGTTCCCGGAATATCCCGAGGCGCTCCGCAATTCCGAGGAGATCGCAAAGCGCTGCAATGTGCAGTTTACGTTCGGCGTGCTGCGGCTCCCGAAGTACCGCATCTCCGGAATTTCCGATACGGAGCTGTACTTCCGGTCACTCTGTGAGAGCGGACTTCGCGGGCGTTACGGTAATGAGCCGCCGCAGGAGGCGGCCGACCGGCTTGCATACGAATACGATGTCATCCGGCGGATGGGATATATCGATTATTTCCTGATCGTCTGGGATTTTGTGATGTACGCGAAGAACAGCGGCATTCCGGTCGGCCCGGGGCGCGGCTCCGGCGCGGGCAGCCTCTGTGCTTACTGCATCGGCATCACGGATATCGACCCGCTGAAAAACGGCCTGCTGTTTGAGCGCTTCCTGAATCCGGAGCGCGTCAGTATGCCGGATTTTGATATTGATTTCTGCATTGAGGGCAGACAGCAGGTCATTGACTATGTCACGAAAAAATACGGCGCGGATCATGTCGCGCAGATCATTGCCTTTGATACGATGAAGGCGCGGGCAGCCGTGCGCGATACCGCAAGATGCATGGAACTGCCGTATGCGCTCCGCGACAGTGTCTGCGCAGCGATCCCCGAGGATCTGAACATGACCATCGAAAAGGCGCTGGAACAGTCCGCGGAGCTGCGGACACTGCGCGACAGTGACCGGCAGGTGCGTTCGCTGCTGGAGCTTGCACAGCAGATCGAGGGGATGCCGCGGCATACCACGATCCATGCGGCGGGCGTCGTCATTTCGGCGGAGCCGGTCATGCAGCTGGTGCCGCTTCAGCGGACGGAATCCGCGATCGTCACGCAGTATACGATGGGCGTGCTGGAGCAGCTCGGTCTGCTCAAAATGGATTTTCTCGGGCTGCGCAACCTGACGGTGATCCGCGATACCGAGCGGCAGATCCGCAGGCGGCAGCCGGGCTTTTCTGTGCAGCGGATTCCGGAGGCCGATCCCGGGGTGTTCACGATGCTGTCCAACGGCGACAGTGCCGGTGTCTTTCAGCTCGAATCGGACGGCATCAGGCGTGTGCTGATGCAGATGCGCCCGAAGGATATCTCCGACCTGATTGCGGTGATCTCGCTTTACCGCCCCGGGCCGATGGAGTCGATCCCGCAGTATCTGGCCGCGCGTGCCGATCCCGGAAAGGTGCATTACGATCACCCGCTGCTGGAGCCGATCCTGAAAGAAACCTTCGGCTGCATCGTCTATCAGGAGCAGGTCATGGAGATCTGCCGGACGCTGGCGGGATACTCCTACGGCAGAGCCGATCTGGTGCGCCGCGCCATGGCAAAGAAAAAGCATGACGTCATGGAAAAGGAGCGCGAGGTCTTTCTGCACGGCAATGATTCCTGCTGCGGCGCGGTTGCAAACGGCGTCCCGGAGGAAACGGCCAATGCGATCTTTGACCGCATGGCGGCCTTTGCAAGCTATGCGTTCAACAAATCCCATGCGGCAGCCTATGCGCGGCTTGCGTATGAAACCGCCTATCTGAAATGCCGCTGGCCTTACGAATATTTCGCGGCGCTGCTGACCTCGGTGATTTCGACGACCGGCAAGCTGAAGGAGTATGTCGGCGCCTGTGCGTCAGCGGGGATCCGGCTTCTGCCGCCGCATATCAACCGGAGCGAGGCGGGATTTTCCGCGGCGGGTGAGGGCATCCGCTTCGGCCTGCTCGGCATCCGCGGCGTCGGCAAAAACATGGCCGAGGAATGGCTTTCGGTACGACGTGATCACGGGCCGTTCAGTGATTTGCAGGATTTTCTGGAAAGCTGTCCGGAAAACAGCATCAACAAGCGCGCCGTGGAGAGCCTGATCCGTGCAGGCGCATTTGACGGCCTCGGCTGGAACCGCAGACAGATGGTGGAGCAGTACGAGGGCATGATCACGGCGATTTCCGCGCGGAAACGGTCGGTCGTCAGCGGGCAGCTCTCGCTGTTCGCGGATTTGTATCCGGTATCAGAGCAGGTGTCGCACATGCGTGCGATTCCGGTGCCGGAGTATCCGGAGCGGATTCTGCTGGAAATGGAAAAGGAATACACCGGCGTGTACCTGAGCGGGCATCCGCTGGACCGGATCCGGGACGGGCTGAATCTGCTGCATCTGCCGGAGATTGCCGACGCCGTCCGGATGAAGGACGGGCAGAAGCTGCGGATGTTCGGGCTTGTCACGGATATACGGACGCTCACAACGAAAAAGGGCGAGAAGATGTGTACCCTGACGGTCGAGGACTTCACGGGCACAGTGGAGTGCGTGGTGTTTCCGAAGCTCTATCAGGAGCAGCAGCCGCTGCTGAAAATGTGGTCGGTGCTCTGTATCAGTGCGACGGTTTCCAGAAAGGAGAACGAAACCAGGCTGCTCTGTGACAGCGTGCTCAGCGAGGAGCAGATGCACGCGTATGTTCAGAAGCGCTGCGTGCTCTGCGTCAAGCTGGATGATGCCGATACAAAGCTGCTGGAGCAGATCTACAACATGTTTGTACGGTTCAGCGGGACGCAGCCCTGCTGCTTCTGGCTGAACACGAGCCGCAGATATCTGTATCCGAAGCTGCCCGGCGGCGGCGTGATGCTGAGCAAAGAGTTCGTGCAGCAGCTGCAAAAGCTGATCCCGCTGTCCCGGTGCGGGCTGATTGAGAAAAAGAGGTGAGCCGATGCGGTACTATGAATCCCTTTCTCCGGAACTGGAGCAGGAAATCGCGGAAAAGCAGCGGGCGGGCTGGGTTTCGCCGTATGCATGCAAAAACAGCGATGTGATCCGCCGCTATGACCGTCCGGGCGATGCGCCGAAGGTCTACCGGCAGCCGTTTTCCAAGGACGCGGACAAGATCCTGAACAGCCTGTTCTATAACCGCTATGCGGACAAGACGCAGGTGTTCTCGTTTTACCGCAACGACGATCTTTCGCGGCGTGCGCTGCATGTGCAGCTGGTTTCGCGGATCGCGCGGAACATCGGCGCGGTGCTCGGGCTGAATGCGGATCTGATCGAGGCCATTGCGATCGGGCATGACATGGGGCATACGCCGTTCGGCCATGCAGGGGAGCACGCGCTGCATGCGCTGTATCACGAAAAGACAGGCAGGTGTTTCCGGCACAATCTGCACAGCGTCCGCGTGCTGGACAAAATGATCCCGTATAACATTTCCTTGCAGACGCTGGACGGCATCGTCTGCCATAACGGGGAGCTGCCGCTGGCGGAATACACCCCGCAGCCGCTCGGGGACTTTGCCGCATTCGATGCACGCATGGATGCCTGCATCCTGGATGAGGACGGCGACCGCGGCCTGATTCCCGGCACGCTGGAGGGCTGTCTGGTGCGCATCTGCGATATGCTCGCGTATCTCGGCAAGGACCGGCAGGATGCGGTCCGTGCGCATCTGATTCCGGCGGAATCGGCCTTTCCGGAAACGCCGGTCGGCAGAACGAATGCGGAGCTGATTAACAATCTGGAGGTCAACCTGATCGAGCAGAGCTTCGGTATGCCGTATCTGAAATTTGACGAAACACATTTTCTTGCGCTGAAGCAGCTGAAAAAAGACAATTACGAGCGCATCTATTTTCAGGAGGCCGTGCAGAAGCAGGTCAGGGACAGTGTTGTGCCGATGATGGAGCAGATGTATGCGCATATCTATCAGGATGCGGTGTCCCGGAACCGGGAATCCTGTCTGTATCAGCATCACATTGCGGCGGTACTGGAAAAACAGCGCTGGTATCCGGCGGAGCAGCCCTATACGGAAACGGATCCGCATGATCTCACCGTGGATTTCATTGCCGCGATGACCGATGATTATTTTGTGGATTATTACCGCGAGCTGTTCCCGAAAAGCCCGTATCATATCGAGTATGTCGGCTATTTTGACGATACGCAGGACACGCTGATTCTGCCGTAGCAATTTATGACCGCAAACTCCGCAATCGTTAAGAAAAACTTATGGATTTCACGCTTGCTTTTTCCCGTGTGCCGTGCTATAATAAAGGATACGGGTGCCGGCAGCCGCTTTCTGCCGGAGATGTTCAAATCAATCGGAGGTCGCACAAGCATGGCGAACTATCAAAACATACTGGTCGTAATCCCCTCGCTGGATCCGGACGAGCGGCTGCTGAATGTCATTCGCGGCGTACAGGCCAAGGGCTTTACAGATATCCTGCTGGTGGATGACGGCTCTGCGCCGGAAAATCAGCATTATTTTGAGGAGGGCGCGGCACTCGGCTGCGCGGTGCTGCATCATGAGGTCAACCAGGGCAAGGGCAGAGCGCTGAAAACGGCATTTGAGTGGTTTATGAAGAACCGCCCGGATTCCGCAGGCGCCGTGACGATCGACGGCGACGACCAGCACAAGCCGGATGACATTGCCGCCTGTGTCGATCTGCTCGGTCAGCAGAAGCAGGATTCCCTGATTCTCGGTGTCCGGAATTTTGACCTTGACCATGTGCCGCCGAAAAGCCGCTTCGGCAACAAGCTGACCTCGTCGGTGTTCCGGCTGTTCTGCGGCCTGAAGGTCAGCGATACGCAGACAGGTCTGCGCGTGTTCCCGCGGGGCATCATCCCGAAGATGCTGGAGGTTTCCGGTGAGCGCTTTGAGTACGAAACGAATATGCTGCTGGTGTGCAAGCAGGCGGATATTCCGCTTGTGGAGCAGACGATCGAAACCGTGTACATCAATTCCAACGAAACAACGCACTTCCACCCGATCAAGGATTCCCTGCGGATTTACGGCATCATCATCAAGTTCTTCCTGAGCTCGCTGCTGTCCTTCCTGCTGGATTACGGCCTGTTCAACGTCTTTTATGCGGCGTTCCGGAATCTGGCGCACAGGCTGTTCATGGCAACGGCGCTGGCGCGTATCCTGAGCTCTGTTTTCAATTTCACGCTCAACCGCAAGGCGGTGTTCCGCAGCGATGCACCGCTTTCCAAGACCATCGCACGGTATTATATCCTCTGGGGCTTCCAGCTGCTGGCGTCCTTCGGACTTGTCCGGCTGCTCTCCGGCATCTTCGGAGAGGGCGGCTTTGTAGTCGCGATCTTAAAGCTGATTGTGGATATGTTCCTGTACTTTGTCAGTTTCCGCGTGCAGCAGGCCTGGGTTTTCAAGCTGGATAATACCGAAATCAAATCAGAATAACGGATGAAAAAATATGATGAAAAACGCAACACCGATCTCAGCATCAGACGATCACAAAAAACCGGCATTTTCGCCGGAAACAGCATTTGAACGCATGATCTGCCCGGCAGATGATGCATTGGCATGGGCACTCCGGGAGCCGGTTGCAGTATTCCGGGATGTCCGCTGTGTGTCCGGACAGGCCGTCTGGGACGCGTTTTACAGCGCAGTCAGTGCCAAACAGCCCGCTTCGGTTCTGTGCGCTTATTTCTACGAACTGGACAGGGCGCATGTGTCCCCGGAATTGTACGAGGCGGAAAAGGATCTGTATCCGCAGATGTTCTTTTCGCTTGTTGTGTATGACGGGGAAACCTTCCGGCTCAGATCCCGGATCAGCACGGATACTGTTCTGGACAGAGATGAAGCGTTTCTGTATCTTGTCCATCTGGTCGGAGAAAACCCGCCCGGTGCGCTGTACCGGTATACGGAGGAGTACGATCTGGTCAATGACGCGTCCGTCACCTGGGAGCGGCTGCAAAGGTCAATGTTCAGCTCGCAGTACGGCGACTTTATCCGGCATGCGTCTGTGTATATGGATATGCACGACTGACACGCAGATCCAACAGAAAAATGCGCCTCGCTGCTGTCCGCGGCGGGGCGCTACATCAAATCAGTAGGGTGTTAGGAGAACACAATGTCGATCTGACAGTATCATCATAGCACAGATCCTGCGAAAAAAATGTCAAAAGAGAGGAGCATTCCGGACGTTCTGGAATGTTTTTTTTCTGCGTATATTTTTTTGCAGGAGGTGAGGGCGGTGCATTGGCTGACGGCATGGAACGGTCTGCTCTGGCAGTGGATTCTGCCGGTGCTGCTCACGGGCACAGCGATTGTGTGCGGGATCCGGCAGCGCGGCAGACCTGTCCGCGGGTTTTCGGGGGTGCTGCGACGGACTTACGGCAGCCTGCTGTCCCGGCGCGCAGACCGGCAGCAGCGGCGGGTGTTTGCGTCTGCGCTGGCAGCGACGATGGGCACAGGCAACTTGGTCGGGACGGCGCTTGCAGTCATGACAGGCGGCGCGGGGGCGCGGTTCTGGATGTGGGTGTCCGCGCTGCTCGGGATGCTGCTGGTATACGCGGAAAACCGGCTCGCAGCGCGGTACCGTAGGGACGGGTTCGGCGGGACAGCCGCGTATCTGCGGTTCGGGCTGAACAGCCGGTTTCTGACGGTGTTCTTTTCATTTTGCTGTATGCTGGCGGCGCTCGGCATGGGCGATCTGGCGCAGAGCAGCACGGTCGCGCAGACCGCGCACAGCTTCGGGATCCCGCTGCCTGCCGCCGGATGTGTGACGGCTGCGCTGCTGCTTCTGATCCTCAGCGGCGGCGGAAAGCGCATCGGCGGGGTTGCCGCATGGCTGATGCCGCTGCTCTGCGGCGGGTATCTGCTCGGCTGCTTCTGGCTGATCGGGATGCATCTCCGCGCGCTGCCGGGTGCGCTTATGCAGATTCTGCGCGGGGCATTCGGAATACGTGCAGCCGGTGCGGGCATCAGTGCGGCGGCGTTTCTGTGCAGTATGCGCACGGGCATCTGCCGCGGGATGTTCTCGCATGAGGCCGGACTCGGCAGCTCCGCCATGCTGCATATGGATGCGGAGAACGCAGCGGAGCAGGGGGAGTGGGCGGCTGCGGAGGTCTTTGCGGATACGCTGGTCAGCTGCACCGCGACCGCGCTTGTCATCCTGACGGCACCGCGGTCCGGAGCGCAGGATGCCGCCGGCCTGCTGCTCGATGTATTTTCGGCGGGGCTCGGGCAGTATGCGCGTGTATTCCTCGGCATCTGCATGATGCTGCTGGCCTTTGCGACGATGCTCGGCTGGTACCGCTGCGGGGAAGGCTGTGCCTGTGCGCTGTTCGGGACGCGTGCCGCACCGGTGTTCCGTGCCGCATATCTGCTGGCGGCATTTGCGGGCGCACTCGGAGAGCCCGCGTGGATCTGGACATTCTGCGACTGCATGAACGGTATGACCGCCCTGCCGAATCTGTACGCGCTGCTGCGGCTGCATTCCGTTCCGGCAGAAACACAGCCGCACAGTGAATCAGACCAATTATAGTCCGAAATCACTGTGCGGCCGGAAATCTGTCGTATGACGCGGAATGTGTTGAATGTGCGAAGGGAGGCGTGGAGGTGTTAGTCCGCTTTGCCCTGCTTTGTAATGTTCCCTTGCTCATCCGCCTCAATACGTTTGTCATGAATACGATCAATATACTTTTTGATCATTCCGTTTTCGTACCACTCATAAAATTTCCCCGTGATTTTTCCTTTACGATAGAAACTATAGTAGTGGATCTTACCCGAGGGATAAAAAGATACTTCTACTCCATCCTTTAATCCATCTTCATAAAAGGTATAAGACATAAGGTTACCGTTATCATTTTTTTTATATATCAGTCCGGTAAAATATCCTTCCAAATCGCAAACAAAGTAGAAATTTGCTTCATCAAACCCGATTTCTTCATCTTCAAAATCAATTCCATGTTCAATCACATATTCCACGGATAATATTTTCAGCTTTTTTTGTATCATCACATGATCCCTGGATAATTTATTCAGCATATCATGTATCATCAAATTATTCCTGGATAATTGATTCTGCCTGTCAGAGCTCTCAGGTATGGCCGGCTTAGAAACTGATGCCTTATGTTTTGGTTTTATAAACATCTCGGCGCACCTCCCGGATCTTGATAAATCACAGTACGCATTGCTTCGTAATGATCCCTTGTTTATCAAACTCGATACGCTTGTTTCGGGTATAATCTACGACCTTTTTGATCATTCCGTTTTCGTACCATTCATATGATTTCCCTACCACTTTTCCTTTATCATAGACACGGTAACTCTCAAGCGCACCGGAGGGATAGAAATCAACATCTGCTCCGTCATGTAAGCCGCCTTTATAAAACATATAACACATAATGGTCCCATCCTGAAAATCCGTGTTGAAAAAATGATAATACTTCATGTCTTTGTGATCGTACACTTCATATGCCAGTCCGGTAAAACGAACCCCGTCACGATCGACGAGATAGTATCCGTGTTCGTCCCAGTTGAGTTCTGCGTCGTCCCAGAATACGCCGCGTTCAATCACTTCATCCCGTGATAAGATTGTCAGCTTTTGATGTTCGATCACATAATCTCTGGATAACCGCATCAGCTCATCCGGCGTCATGCATTTCTTTGGTTTCATATATTCTCAGCCCTCCTCCAAAGGGTTATGAACGGCACTGCATGATGATGCGGCAGAGGCCGTTTCTTTTATTTCCGCACGCGGAAGAACGCCTCGCGGTATCGCTTCGGTGTCAGACCGGTCTGCTTGCGGAATACCTGAATGAAGTGGCTCTCCGAGCTGAAACAGAGATAATCCGAGATCGCAAGGCAGGAGAATTCGGAATACCGCAGCATATTTTCTGCCGCTTCCACGCGCTTTTTCGTAATGTATTCCGAAACGGACATGCCGACCTCCCTGCGGAACAGCCGGGAGAGATAGGTCGGGCTTAATCCCGCCGCCTTTGCCAAGTCGGGCAGCGTCAGCTTGGTATGCAGATTGTCATAGATATAATCAATGCAGATCGTGACCGCGCGCGGATAGCGGTTCTGCTTTTTGAGCAGGTGCATCCGCTGGGCATAGTCCTCCACGACCTCACGGTGCAGCATCCGCACCTCCTCGGCCTCCTTGCAGCGGTCGATGCTGTGGATGTAGATGTCGCTTAAATTATAGGCCTCCTCCATCTCCATGCCGCCCTCAATGCAGGCTCTGGTGATCAGCGCGACCGTGATGATCAGATGATACTGGAGATTGCGCAGCGGCTCCGTGCTGAGCTTGCCCATTTCGCTGATCTCAAACGGCTGATACAGCCGCCGCATTTCCTGCACGTCGCCGTCCTGAATTGCCTTGAAAAACGCGTTTTCACGTTCATATGCGAGATGTGAGATGCTCTGCTCGCGGTTCAGGAATGCCTGATGCGTCAGCTTCTTTTCGATGTCCATAAGATGACCCCTTTCTTATTATAATATATTTCGGGGAATAATGCAACAGAAATCTGATAAAAAAGGTTTCTGTTTGATATTTTCGCACAAAAATATGTGCTATACTGACAATAGAAATCCATGGGGGATTTTCAAAAGGAGGGTTATGATATGAGGAAGCATTTTCGTACCATGTCGGCTGTTTCCGCACTTCTGATCACGGCAGGGGTGCTGATGAGTGCAGTCAGCGCAGCAGTTGACCTTCAGGGAGATGTAAACAATGACGGCGTACTGAACAGAGATGACGCGCTTGCGCTTCGTTCCGTTCTGGCCGGTGTTTCCACGGATCTGAAGGAGAAGATGGACTTCAACGGCGACAGAAAGATCGACGCAAAGGATCTTTCCGCGATGAAGTACAACATTATGAATCCGCCGCAGCAACAGCAGGATCCGCCGCAGCAGCAGAGCGGGCCGCAGGATACCCCGAGCGGCATCAAGGACTACGGCACACCGATGAATGAGAATGCGACGATGGTTTCCGACTTCCGCAAGGGCGCGGGCGATTTCTTTGCATCCGAGGGCTGGACGAACGGCAAGCCGTTTGACTGCTGGTGGTATAAGCAGAACGCACAGATCGTGAACAGTGCGCTGGAGCTGAAGATCGACCAGAAGTGGACGAATGACCGCAACAATGACTGGGATCCGCAGTATTCCGGCGGTGAGTTCCGTACCAACAATTTCTATCACTACGGCTATTATGAGTGCTCGATGCAGGCGATCAAGAATGACGGCGTTGTATCCTCGTTCTTCACCTACACCGGTCCGTCCGATGTCATCAACGGACAGGAGAACCCGTGGGACGAGGTCGATATTGAGATCCTCGGCAAGGATACCACGAAGATGCAGCTCAACTATTACAGAAACGGCGTCGGCAAGCACGAGTATATGTATGACCTCGGCTTTGACGCTTCTGAGGGCTATCATACCTACGGCTTTGACTGGCAGTCCGACCATATCACATGGTATGTGGACGGCAAGGAAGCTTACACGATGCGCGGCGACTGCCCGAAGACGGCCAGCAAGATCATGATGAATGCATGGCCGGGCAGAACCGTCGATGACTGGCTCAAGCCGTACAACGGCAACAAGCCGCTGACCGCACATTATCAGTGGGTCACTTACGACAAGAACGGCAAATCCGGCAGCGGCCAGCAGCAGAACCCGGGCCAGCAGCAGAATCCGTGGGAAAACCCCGGTCAGCAGCAGAATCCGTGGGAGAACCCCGGTCAGCAGCAGAACCCGTGGGAGAACCCCGGCCAGCAGCAGAATCCGGGCGAGAATCCGGGCCAGCAGCAGAATCCGGGCGAAAACCCCGGTCAGCAGCAGAGCAGCTCCGGTATGAACGCCAATGCGACCATGGTTTCCAACTTCACGACCGGCAATGCAGGCGACTTCTTCGCTTCCGACGGCTGGACGAACGGCAAGCCGTTTGACTGCTGGTGGTACAAGCAGAACGCACAGATCGTGAACGGTCTGCTGGAGCTCAAGATCGACCAGAAGTGGAATCCGGGCGATGCGAATTCCGACTGGAATCCGCAGTATTCCGGCGGTGAGTTCCGCACCAACAACTTCTATCACTACGGTTACTACGAAACCTCGATGAAGGCGATCAAGAATGACGGCGTTGTGTCCTCGTTCTTCACCTACACCGGCCCGTCTGATATCGTCAACGGTCAGAAGAATCCGTGGGACGAGATCGACATTGAGATTCTCGGCAAGGATACCACCCAGGTCCAGCTGAACTATTACAGAAACGGACAGGGCAATCACGAGAAGATGATCAGCCTCGGGTTCGATGCTTCGCAGGATTTCCACAGATACGGCTTCAACTGGCAGCCCGGAAAGATCACATGGTATATCGACGGCAAGGAAGTCTGGTCGATGTCCGGTGATGTTCCGGTCACCCCGAGCAAGATCATGATGAATGCTTGGCCGGGCAAGACGGTTGATGACTGGCTCAGGGCCTACAACGGCAACAAGCCGCTGACCGCTTACTATCAGTGGGTCACCTACAACCAGCAGTAATACAGATTTCCTCCCCACTCCCGCAGCCGTTTCGCATTTTCCGGCTGCGGGAGGATATATATCCTTTTTTCAGCAGACTAATTTCGTGTCTGCTGATTTTTTTTGCATTGTATTATGCGTAAGCCGGAGGCGGTCTGCCCCCGGCTTATTTGTTATTCAGCGTACTGGGTGCTGCCGTTGTCCTCGCAGACGGCGTAGAGGTTTGTTTCCCATGCGGGAATATAGGGGAGATGCCGGATGAACAGCCGGTACCGCGGATTGATCCGCTTGACCAGCAGCGGCAGCTCAAAGATGTCCTCATTGCGGTGATAGAGCGAGATCATCAGCTTCGGGGCAAAGCGCGCGATCGAGCGGCTTGCGCCCCAGAGCGCCTCGCGTTCTGCGCCCTCGACGTCCATTTTCAGGAGCGTCAGCGGATTGCCGGCCAGCAGGTTATCGACCGAGCGCGCCGGTGTCATGATGCCGTCTGCGGCGACTGCGGACTGTCTGCCCGCCTTGGCACCGAACGGCAGCTCGGTATCCACGCACCATGCCGTACACTGATAGCACTGCACGGAGGGCGTATCCCCGACGAATTTGACCAGCTTCTTGTAGTTCTTCTTGTCCGGCTCCACCGCGACGATGCGGTGATATTTGCCGCGGGTGTATTCCAGCATCTCACGGATCGTGTCGCCGTTGTAGGCTCCCAGATCGACGTAGATCTCATGGTTCGTCGGCTGGAGCACGCGGTTCCAGATCTCGTCCTTCGTATCGACCTGATCCATCAGGTACGCCGGATTGCCGCTGATCTTGAAATTGATGATGTTCGCGTAGATCTGGCGGGAGCGCTCATCTGCGAGCGACTGATATACCTGCTGGATTTCATCCTCATGCTCCGTGCAGTATTCCGGCGTGAACAGTCCGCCGCCGACAACCGGTACATCCGGCACATAGAGCTGATAGCGCTCGCCGAGTGCGCGGATGCGGTCGATCATCTGCGGAGAGCAGACCGCGAATGCCAGTACCACGACAAAATCGTCGTACTGCTGTTCCAGCTCCGAGAGCTTTTTCACGGGATACCCGGCAAAATCATGACCGCGGACAAACTCGTCGCTGGCGAAGATGCCTGCGACCGGGATCTCGTAATTTCGCATCGCGGCAAGGATCCGGACAGCGCCGTCACCCATTCCGTAGAGGAAGATCGGGCGTGTTTCCGCTTTCAGACGTTCCCATACAGATATTTTTTCCGTAACAAATTGCAGCATGATCAGTTATCCCTTCGTTAATCGTTATGGTCGTGGCAGTCGCAGTCACAGTCATCATCAATCGGATGATCCATCATATCGTCATGGTGATGCGGAACATGGCCGCCGCCCATACCGCCGGTGATCGCGTAGAGATCACGGCCTCTGGTGTTGTAGCGGTCGCGCTCGGCATTGATCTGCTTGTCGAGCATTTTGAGCACCTCACGCGGGCGCTTGACACAGTGAACCTCTTTTTCCGGCGTGTCGGTGTCGCGGACGAAAATGATGATCGTGCCGCAGCCGACGATCCGCTGCCAGAAGGGCAGCTTGAGCTTCTTGTCCGTGACCTTGTAGAGATCGAGTTCGTCCTCGTCCAGGCTCAGCCAGCCCGTCCGGGTGATGAACTTGGTTTCTGTGAGAAAATAGCGGGTAAAGGTCCACGGCAGGCCGAAGATTGTCCGCTTCCGGTCAGACCAGATGTATTCGATTTCATTTTTCTTGCTCATAGCAAAGCTCCTTTCGCCGGTGATCCGGTTGATTGGTATGTTCAGCGGGGCGTTCCCCGCAGTGTTTACAGGTCAATGACTGTGATGCCGTTTTCAGCGGCAGGCACGCGTTTTCCGGCGCTGACAGCGTTTACGGTATACGGGATACCGGCAGCCGTGCAGCGCAGCGTGATGCGGCTCCCTGCGCGTTCTGCGGTCAGTGTGCAGTACAGGCTGCCGTCAGCATGACGCAGCTCTGCGGACGCTGTATGGCCGTCCGCAAGCCCGCAGATCAGCACCTCGGCATGTTGCAGACTGTCGCCGCAGGGGCGGTCACATGCCGCGCTCCGCACCAGAATGGTATCCGGCCGGACATAGAGCGGCATTTCCAGATAGCTGCATGCTTTTTTCAGCCAGCGGCCGCCTGTGACGGTTTCTCCGCCGAGCAGGTCGTACCATTCGCCGTGCGGAAGATAGAATTCCGCTTCGCCGGATTCGTCCGTGACGGGCGCACAGAGCAGGCTGTCACCGAGCATATACTGCCGGTCGAGCGTCAGGCACGCGGGATCGTCCCCGAAGTCGAGGAACATCGCGCGCATCATCGGGATGCCGGTTTCATGCGTTTTGTTCGCCTGCGCCCAGAGATACGGCATCAGCTGCAATTTCAGACGCGTGAAGAACCGCAGCACGGCACATGCGTTTTCCGGATCGGCAGGATCGTCCTCCTCGTAGAGCCACGGCACGCGGTATGAACCCGAACCGTGCAGACGGCTGTGCGTGCTCATCAGGCCGAACGCGACCCAGCGCTTGTAGACATCCGGGGAAGCGGTCTGCTCAAAGCCGCCGATGTCATGCGAGAAGAATCCGAAGCCCGAGGACGTCAGCGAAAGCCCGCCGCGGAGCGTTTCCGCCATTGCGGCATAGGTCGCTTCACAGTCGCCGCCCCAGTGGACCGGGAACTGCTGACAGCCCGCGGTCGCGCTTCTTGCAAAGAGCACGGCGTTTCCCTTGCCCTTGCAGTCCTCCAGCGCTTCAAATACCGTTTTATTATAAAGATACGCGTAATAATTATGCATCCCCGCCGGGTCGGAGCCGTCATGCCAGATGACGTCCCTTGCCGGGATGCGCTCGCCGAAATCGGTCTTGACCGCATCGACGCCGTCCGCGCAGAGCCCGCGGATCTTGTCCGCGAACCATACCCTTGCGGCGGGGTTCGTGAAATCAACAATGCCCATGCCGGACTGCCAGAGGTCCGTCTGGAAGATGCTGCCGTCTGTTTTCCGGAGCAGGTATCCGTTTCCGGCGGCCTCGTCAAACAGCGGGGACGCCTGTGCGATATACGGATTGATCCAGACGCAGATGCCGACGCCGTACTGCGCTTTCAGACGCTTCAGCATTGCTTTCGGTTCCGGGAACATCTCAGTGTCCCAGACAAAGCTCGTCCAGGTCTGCGGCTTCATCCAGAAGCAGTCAAAATGGAACATAGAGAGCGGGATCTGCCTTTTCTGCATCCCGCTGAGCATTTCGCTGACGGTCTGCTCGTCGTAATCCGTCGTGAACGAGGTCGAGAGCCAGAGCCCCAGCGAAGAAAGCGGCGGCAGCGCAGGTTTTCCGGTCAGATCGGTATAATGCCGCAGCACATCGGCGCAGGTTTCGCCGCCGATGACGCAGTAGGTGAGGGATTCGCCCGCTGCTGTGAAGCTGATTTTGGATACGGTATCGGACGCTGCCTCAAAGCTGATATGCTCTGTATGCGGCACGAATACGCCGTAGCCGCGGGAGCTGAGATAAAACGGCACGGATTTGTAGCTCTGATCCGTGCAGGTGCCGCCGTCAGCATTCCAGATGTCCACGGTCTGCCCGTTTTTGACAAAGGGCGTAAAGCGCTCGCCGAAGCCGTAGAGATACTCTCCGGCGCTCAGGTCAAGCTGCTCGCGGATCCACCGGCCGTTCGTATTCGGCGGGATGCTCCAGAACGGCGCGTCCGCTGCATCGCGGCGTTCGGCTTCGATGCGGGCGGCATCCGCGCTGATATAGGATGCGCCGCGGTTTCCGCTGCCCGTGAGCCGTTTTCCGGCGTAGGTGAAGCGGATGCTCCGGTCACCGGTTCTGGCAATCGTTACGGCGGTCTTTCCGGACGTCAGCGTGACGGTATCCGCCGTTTCGGTGATCACCGGCTGAAAATCCGGATCCTCCGACAGTGCAAATTCCGGCATATGACCGGCTGCACCCTTGTGGTGATACAGCTGCACGCGGATGATATTTTCCCGCGGGGAAGAGAACACGGCTGTCAGCATCACGCCGCCGAGCGTCATGCCGCGGTGCAGGAT
>JAFZBC010000115.1:0-1835 GCA_017561965.1 Oscillospiraceae bacterium | reverse complement strand
CGGCCGCATTGATATGCATGTCGATCTGCTGAAATGGGTCGAGGAGATCGAACAGCGCGGGGCAGGAGAGATCTGCCTGAACTCGATCGACACCGACGGTGTCCGCGGCGGGTTTGACCTCGAAATGCTCAAGGCGGTGTGCGCGCGCGTGCGCATCCCGGTGATCGCGTCCGGCGGCGCGGGCAAGCTGAGCGACTTTGCAACGGTCTTTCAGGAAACCGACGCGACTGCGGCACTTGCGGCCTCGCTGTTCCACTTCGGGGAACTGACGATCCCGCAGGTCAAGGCGGACTGCCGCAGCAAAGGCATCCCGATGCGGTGATGAAGCACCTCAGAAAGCTGTTCGGCGGCATCAGCATGCGCTGGCCGCGCGTCATTCTGTTTGCGGTCGGTTCTGCGGTATGGTCGGCGGTGCTCCTGCTGCTTCCGGTTGATCTGGATGTGGCGGGCATGGGTTCCACCTTTCCGTGGTGGATTCTGTTTGCGCTCATCATCATCTCAAACTGCGAAAAGCCGCTTGAAGCAGCCTGCAAAACCTTTGTATTTTTTCTTATCAGTCAGCCGCTGATTTATCTGTTTCAGGTTCCGTTCAGTGAAATGGGCTGGGATCTGTTCATGTATTATCCGCCGTGGTTTCTCATGACGCTGCTGACATTTCCGGGTGCATGGATCGGCTGGCATGTCCGGAAAAAGGGCATTCTGTCCGGCGTGATCCTGTCCCCGATGATCTTTATATGCGCGGAGTGCGGCAAGGAGTATCTGGAAGCCGGATGCAGCGCGTTTCCCCGGGATTTGCTCTCGCTGGCTTCGGGCATCTTCTGCATTGCGGAATGCGCGGTGCTGCTGATATTTCTGCTTTCAGAGCCGAAACAGCGGATCGCTGCGGCGCTCTGTACGGCAGTGCTGATGCTCGGGACGGCGTGGTTTTATTCGGCGGTGCCGGAATGTTCTACCGTGTATCAGCTGCCGGATGATATCCGGAAAGAAGATATCGCGGAAATCAAAGTTGCGGATCCGTCGCTGATTCGCGTATCTCCGGAAACAGAATCGCTTTTCGGTGATGATGCGGACTGTTATCTGCTCATTGATGCGATGAAAGCGGAATGCAGCTCGGAATTTACGCTGTACGGCAAGGACGGTCAGGTGCTCCTGACCTGCACGGTCGTCAGTGAACGCAGACCGGACAGCAATCCGGAAAATAAGCGCGGTTATTATCAGACCGTTGAAGTAACGGAAAAGGAATCCTGAATATGCATTTTCAACATCATGCTGCTTATTGGCACTGGCTGCATCTTCCGCTGGAGGATGTGCGATATACGGCGCGGGGCATACCCGCTGCATCATAAATCAAGGAAATTACGTCCGCTGAGCGGACAGATGATAAAGGAGAATGAAAAATGACCTTATACGAAGAACTCAAGCGCAGAGGCCTGATTGCCCAGACCACCGATGAGGCGGAGATCGCCGAACTCATCAACAACGGCAAGGCGACCTTCTACATCGGCTTTGACCCGACTGCGGATTCCCTGCATGTCGGTCACTTCATGGCGCTCTGCCTGATGAAAAGAATGCAGATGGCAGGCAACAAGCCGATCGCTCTGGTCGGCGGCGGCACCGGTATGATCGGCGACCCCTCCGGCAAGTCCGATATGCGCAAGATGCTGACTCCGGAAACCATTCAGCACAACTGCGAATGCTTCAAAAAGCAGATGAGCCGCTTCATCGACTTTTCCGACGGCAAGGCGCTCATGGTCAACAACGGCGACTGGCTGCTCAGCCTCAATTATATTGATGTGCTCCGCGAGGTCGGCGCATGCTTCTCGGTCAACAAGATG
>JAFZBC010000114.1:0-7205 GCA_017561965.1 Oscillospiraceae bacterium | reverse complement strand
TTCCGTATCCTCAGCCTTCGGTTTTCCTGTTTTCAGCTCGTTGGTCGTGCCGTAAACGGTATACACGACGCCTTCCAAATCCTCCTGCGTGTCAATCCACCAGATCCGGTTTTTCAGATTTTTCGCGTCCGCGTTCTCAGCCGCCAGCTTCACCGTATCCCCGGCACTGTCGTAGACCTTCAGTGCGGCCAGCTTCTCTTTCAGATTCTGCGGCGTGAACGGGCAGTCCTCTGCTGCCGTTTTGTAAACGGCAAAGGAAACCGTGTCCTTTTCGCCTGCCTTACGCAGCACATCGCTGACGTATGCGTGGTAAAACGCCGGATCCGGCCCCGCATTGATATCGGTATATGCCTTTTCACAGGTTTTCATCGCATCAAAATATGCGGTGATCTGTGTCATCGCCGTTTCCGGGATCACCGGAATGTCTTTCACCGCCGCAGCACAGACTGCGGGCGTTTCTGCGGGAATCAGCGGGAATCCGCCTGCAAGCCCCGTCAGCGCCAGACACGCCGCGCTGAGCAGGGAGATCCCTTTTGTACCTTTCATAAACCCTACTTCCTTTCTGAATTCGGTCGGCATCAGCCGTTTTATATTATAACATATCCGGCTGCTTTTTGCAATATTTAATATATTAGTCTGTCGATAAACCAGCGGGAAACACAAAATAAAAGTTATTGGTCGAGCTTTTTTCAAAAAGCTCGCGGGTCGAGGGCAGAGCCCGCATCCATTTCAACCCCCATGTTTGCAAATTCAGAATGAAAAAACACTTCTCCCATTGAAATTTCCGGAATAATATGATATAATAAAGTTACTTTTGAAGTCAAAGGAGCCATTCTTATGGTGAATCTCGAACAAAACTATGACGTTGTCATTGCAGGCGCAGGCGCGGCAGGCTGCTATGCGGCGCTGCATCTGCCGGAAAATCTGCGGGTGCTGGTGCTGGCCAAGCGCGAAGCGACACTCTGCAACTCCGCACTCGCACAGGGCGGCATCGCCGGTGTGTGGAATTCCCCCGGCGACAACATCGAGCTGCACGAAAACGACACCCGCATCGCAGGTGCTTTCACGAACAACCCCAAAACGCTCCGGATCCTTGTTTCCGAGGCCGCGCAGGATATTGAACAGCTGGTCGAATACGGCGTGGAATTTGACCGCGGCGCGGACGGCGACTACGACCGCACGCTGGAGGGCGGCCACTGCCGCAGACGTATTTTCCACTACCGCGATTCCACGGGCGCTGAGATCCTCAGAGGGCTGCTGGCACAGACGCGCAATCTCCCGAATGTGACGATCTCTGAATTCACCGTCATGAGCCGCGCCATGCAGACCGAAACCGGCTTCTCCGTGGAGCTGCTGCGCGACGGCGAACTGACGACCGTTGACTGCCACTTCCTGATCATGGCGACCGGCGGCATCGGGCGCGTTTACGAATACACCACAAACAGCGCGATCGCGACCGGCGACGGCATCCGCATTGCGTATGAGCTCGGCGCACGCATCAAGAATCTCAGCCTGATCCAGTTCCACCCGACGGCTTTCAACAACAAGCACACCCGCGAATGCTTCCTCATCTCTGAAGCTGTCCGCGGCGAGGGCGCCTATCTGCGCAACTGCAACATGGAGCGCTTTATGCAGCGCTATGACGACCGTCTGGAGCTCGCTCCGCGTGACGTAGTTTCCCATGCGATCATTCTGGAAAGCCAGCGCACCGGCTCCAAGGATTTCTGGCTGGACATTTCGCATGAGGATCCGGAGGTCGTCAAGGCACGCTTCCCGAAGATCTACAACAAGCTGCTGGAGCAGGGCTACGACCTCACGAAAGAGCCTGTTCCGATCTACCCCTGCCAGCATTACCTCATGGGCGGCATCGACGTCAACTCCAATGCACAGACCCGCGTAGACCGGCTCTATGCCTGCGGCGAATGCGCACACACCGGCGTCCACGGCAACAACCGCCTTGCAAGCAACAGTCTGCTGGAGGCGCTGGTCTTTTCCCGCCGCGCCGCACAGGAGATCGCCAGAGAGGCTGCGGACATCACGCCGCGCTTTGTTCACGGCGAATTCAAGCCGGTCACGGCGACCGAGCCGATCCCGCACGGCATCCGCACGGAGCTTCGCAAAATCTTACAGGAAAACTATTTCGTCATTCCGAACACCGAGCACATGCGGCAGGCCTATGAGCGCGTGACCGAGCTGATCCAGCTCATCGCATGTGAGGACTGGAAAATGGATCTTGATTATCTCGAAGCCAAGTCGCAGGCAACCTGCGCATACCTGATTCTGGAGGAGCAATTATAATGGAGCTGCTGCAATCCTACGTAGATGAGGTGATCCTGCGCGCACTGCACGAGGATATCACCGGCATGGATATTACAAGTGATTTTCTGCTGGACGAAGCGCATGAATCCGACGCCTACCTCATGGCAAAGGACGAGGGCGTGCTCTGCGGCATGGAAATTGCAGCGCGCGTCTTTGCGCTGGCCGGTGAGGGCGTCAGCTTCACCGCGCTTGCCAAGGACGGCGACCGCGTGAAATACGGCGACATCCTTGCGACGATGCACGGCAAAACACGCACGCTGCTGAAAGGGGAACGCACCGCGCTGAACCTTTTGCAGCATCTCTCCGGCATTGCGACCGAAACGCGCAGATGCGTCGATATCGTCGCAGGCACAAACGCTTCGATCGCGGATACCAGAAAATGCATGGTCGGCATCCGCGCCATGCAGAAATATGCTGTCCGCTGCGGCGGCGGCAAGAACCACCGCTTCAACCTCTCCGACGGCGCCATGCTCAAGGACAACCACATTGACGCCTGCGGCGGAATTCTCCCGGCGATCACACAGCTCAGACAGCACATCGGGCATATGGTGCGCATTGAGGTCGAGGTGCGGACGCTGGACGAGCTCCGCGAGGCGCTGGAAGCAAAAGCGGATATCATCATGCTCGACAACATGGACAATGATACCATGCGCGAGGCTGTGCGCATCACGGACGGCAAAGCAATGCTGGAGGCCTCCGGCGGCATCACGCATGACACGCTGCGCGGCGTCGCGGAAACCGGCGTGGACATCATCTCGATCGGCGCGCTGACGCACAGCGTCAAGGCGTTCGACATTTCGATGAAATGGGGCAAGCGGTAACCCGCTGGCAGACGATCCGGCACCCTCCGTCACTGGCGGAGGGTGCTTTTTGCACGCAACCAATAGCAATATAGTTATAGTTTTGGTTTTTCATTTCACAGATGTGAACGGTTTATTTCCGGACCGCGCCGTGATCCGGCAGTTTATTATGCACTATATGCAATTATTACACACTCTCTTTGTGCATATATACGATTAGCTTGCCGATAATTGACAAATCAGACTTTTTGTGCTATAATAGCGGCAGATACAGGTTGCAATATATTCCAATCTGTATGATTCAGAACGCCGCCCCCGAACGGCTGACCGCCTGCGCCCTCTGAGCGAGGCGATCTCTGAACAAGTCCCCGCACGAACCGTCCCCGGTTCGGAAAAAACGACAGGAACATATGTTTTCAGAAAGGACAATGACATGAAGTACACGAAAATGATCGCGCTGGCATCTGCGCTCTGCACCGCATTCACCTGCTCCAATGCCGCATTCACTGCAAGCTGCGTGACCGAGGGGCTACCTGAGAACACGTTCGAATATGAGAACGTTTATATGCAGATCGTATCCGACCAGCATTCCTCAAAACCGCATCTGGTTGTCACAGGCTTTACAAAGGAAGCACTTCAAAGCGATTGTCAAAGTGAATCGATTCTTTTGCCGTCCGAGATTGACACTGGCTTCATGCCGCCTTTTGAGGGAACGGAGGAGTATGGTGCTCTTCCCGTCACTGAGATCGGCGCCAACGCTTTCCGGTTCAATAAGGCCCTGGAGCACGTCTGGCTCCCCTATACGATTGAAAAAATCAACAACAATGCTTTTGAAGGCTGCATCAACCTGCTGAGCGTTGAATTTAATGAGGACGATAATGAACCGTCGAAATTGAAAGTAATTGATGATTTCGCGTTTTATAAGTGTGAAAAGCTGTCAAACATCATACTGCCGGAATCACTGCAGCAGATTAACGGGGCTGCATTTGCCTTCTGTAACGGGCTGAAACAAATTAAGGTTCCCGCAGAATACATTGACGGCGATGCTTTCGCATTCTGCTCCAATCTGGAAGATGTTTATATTCTTCGCGGCAATACAAGAATCTACCCCAATACGTTCTACAATGACGCTATTTCGAATCCGCAGTTACATGAGATAATCGAGCATTATCTGTTCTACGGCACAATTCACGGCTACCGCGGCTCCACCGCACAGGAATACGCAGAGGAGTACAAGTGCAATTTTGAATACCTCAGCTACCTGGACAAGGACGCAGGCGACTTAGACGGCGACAGCAAGGTCACCGTTGCGGACGCACAGCTCGCACTGCGGGAATACACCACCGCAACTGTCGCAGGCGGCAAGAGCACGCTGACCTTCCAGCAGCGCAAAAACGGCGACATCAACCGCGACGGCGCCGTCGGTGTGGAGGATGCACAGCTGATCCTGAAATACTACGTCACGAATACGCTTGCGGGCACCCCGGCCAGCTGGGAGGATCTGCTCTACGGCAAGGTCACGATCGACGCACCGGAAAAGCCCGTTACAACGCCCGCCGTCACCACCACGACTGCACCCGCTGTAACCACATCCACGATGCCGGCAACGTCTGCCGCACCGGTGCAGACGACATCTGCTCCTGCTGTCACAACCGCAGCAGCCGCTACAACGGCACCCGCCCTCACAACGGTCACGGCTGCGACAAGTGTGCCGCCGGTGACAACCACTACAACTGTTGTTACAGTGAGGCTCCACTGCGGATAACTGCCGCAGCAGCATAAAAAAGCATATCATCACGAAAAAGCCCCGTCCGGTTCACACAGAATCAGACGGGGTTTTTGTTATGCTTCCTCGGGATCGTCAGCGGTGATCTCCTCGATCAGCGCCCGGAGCGGTTCCACACCCTCTCCGGTCACGGAGGAAAAGACCGTCACACTCAGATCCTCAAACTGCGGCAGCTCATCCGGCAGCGCTGCCAGACGCGCCGCGCGCTCGGTTTTGTTCAGCTTGTCCGCCTTCGTCAGCACGATCGCAAACGGCATCTCCGTGTCGATCAGGAAATTCACCATTTGCAGATCATTCGCTGTCGGCGGATGCCGCATGTCGATCAGCAGCAGCACGGCGCGCAGATCGCGCTCATCCTGCAAATACGCATTGATCAGCTCCTGCCAGCGTTTCAGCTCGGATTTCGAACGCTTTGCATAGCCGTATCCCGGCAGATCCGCAAAGGTCACATGCCCGCACTGATAGAAATTGATCGTCGCGGTCTTGCCCGGCACCGAGCTGACACGCGCCAGATTCTTCCGCTGAAACAGCTTGTTGATCAGCGTGGATTTTCCCACATTGGAGCGCCCCGCAAAGGCGATCTCCGGGCATTTGCATTTCGGGAGCTGGCTCGCCAGTCCGTATGCTGCGGTAAATTCCGCGGTATTCCAGTTCACGGCCGCGCACCTCCTGCTCAGACCTTCACGGTATTGCGCTTTCTGGGCATTGCAATCGGGGAGAGCGCCAGCTTCTGCGCCTCGTCCTCCAGCAGCGGCTCCAGCTTGGTATCGTAATGCGGCGGGATCAGCGCAGTTTCCAGCACCGTTTCGACGTTCTCGCACGGGATGAAGCGGATCGCCTCGCGCACGGTTTCATCAATCTCCGCCAGATCCGGCACATTGCCCGCAGGAATCAGTACGGTATAAATACCGTTTTTATACGCAGCCATGGACTTTTCCACAAGGCCGCCGATCGGCAGCACCTTGCCGTGCAGCGTGATCTCGCCGGTCATGGCAATATCATGCCGGACAGGAATGCCGCTCAGTGCGGAAACCAGCGCCGTCAGCATCGTGACGCCGGCACTCGGACCGTCCTTCGGCACAGCGCCCTCCGGTGCGTGAATGTGGATGTCCTTTGTCTTGAACAGCTCCGGGTTGATGTCATGCTTCTTTGCGACGGAGCGCGCATACGAAATTGCGAGCTTGGCGCTTTCCTTCATAACGTCACCGAGAGAGCCGGTCACCTGAATTTCGCCCTTTCCGTCCATCGTCAGCACCTCAAGCGGCATCAGCACGCCGCCGACGCTTGTCCATGCAAGTCCGTTGACGATACCGACCTCATCGGTCTTGGTGTGATAATCCTCGGTATATCTGTGCGGGCCGAGCGCCTTTTCCAGCGATTCCGGCGTATACTGCACCTTTTTGACGTTTTCCGTCAGGATCGTCTTGGCGCACTTCCGGCACAGCGAAGCGATCTGCCGCTCCAGATTGCGGACGCCCGCCTCCTTGGTATAGAAGTCGATCAGGTCATAGACTGCGGCATCGGTAATTCTGATCTGTGTCGCTTTCAGGCCGTTGGCCTTGATCTGCTTCTTGATCAGATGCTCCTTTGCGATGCGGAATTTCTCCTCACGCGTATAGGAGTTGATCTCAATGACGTCCATACGGTCAAACAGCGGCTCCGGGATCAGCGAAGCGTTGTTCGCGGTCGTCAGGAACATGACCTGCGACAGATCGAACGGTACTTCAAGAAAATGATCGCGGAACGCATGATTCTGTGCGCTGTCGAGCACCTCCAGCAGCGCGGCTGCGGGATCGCCCTTGAAATCGCCGGAGAGCTTGTCGATCTCGTCCAGCAGAATCAGCGGGTTCATGCTCTTGGCCTGCCGCATGGCCTCAATGATCCGGCCGGGCATCGCGGCGACATAGGTCTTGCGGTGACCGCGGATCTCGGCCTCGTCGCGCACGCCGCCGAGCGACACACGGACATAGTTCCGGCCGAGCGACTTGGCAACGGACTGCGCAATAGACGTCTTGCCGACGCCGGGCGGGCCGACCAGACAGATGATCTGACCGGTCAGCTTCGGCTGAATCGCATGGACACTCATCGCTTCGAGCACGCGTTCCTTGACGCGCTTCAGACCGTAATGATCCTTGTCGAGCTGCTCTGCGGCCTTGGTAATATCGAGCTTTTCCTTTGTCGTCACGCCCCACGGCAGCGAGAGCACGGCATCCAGATAATTGTGGATGACATATGCCTCCTGCGAGCCGGACGGCATTTTGGTCAGCTGATTTGCTTCTTTTCTGAGCTTTTCCTTGATC
>JAFZBC010000113.1:0-1628 GCA_017561965.1 Oscillospiraceae bacterium | reverse complement strand
GATTAGCGAAAAGATCCGAAAGGAGGCTGTATTATGCCGCAGGAGTCCATTTTGTTTCAGGTCAACCTCGGCGGAATGATCGACATTCTCTCCAATCACCTTTACAGCTCTCCGGATGTGTTCATCCGCGAGCTGCTGCAAAACGCCGTGGATGCAATCGCCGCAAAACGGCTGCATTATCCGCAGAATACAGACCACAATGAGATTACGCTCACACTTTCAGAGGAGAACGGCGTTCCTCTGCTCTGTTTTGCCGATACCGGCACCGGACTCACCGAATCGGAAATCCACCGCTTTCTCGCCGTAATCGGACAGTCCTCCAAGCATGATCTGACCTCCGGAAAGGTGCAGCAGGATTACATCGGCCGCTTCGGAATCGGCCTGCTTTCCTGCTTTCTCGTATCCGATATGATTCGTGTGCAGACATGCTCTGTGCAGTCGCCGGAGCAGTCGCTGGAATGGTGCGGCAAGCCCGACGGCACCTATACCATCACCCCCTGCGAACCGCTTTCCGCGCCGGGCACCCGCATTCTCCTTTCCCCGAAAAAGGACGCCGAAAAATACTTTACCGCGGAGCGTCTGACTGAACTCGTGCAGTATTACGGTCTGCCGCTGCCGGAGCCGATCTGGCTGGTGCAGGGCGATCAGCGCACCCGCCTGAATCCGCCGTTTCCGCAGGGCGATACGCAGTATGAGCAGGTGATGAAGCTCGGGGAGCTGCTGTTCCATACGGGCTTTCTCGGGTATATCCCGCTGGATTCCCCGGACGGGCTGTTCTCCGGTGTCGCGTATATCCTCTCCTCGGAAACCGCCCCGACCGCCAAGCACTCGCACCGCATTTATCTGAAAAATATGCTGCTGACCGAGGACGGCGGCAGACTGCTCCCGAAGTGGGCGTTTTTCCTGCGCTGCTTTGTCAATACGAACGGCTTGCAGCCGACAGCCTCAAGAGAGGACTTTTACGAGAACGACGATCTGCTGCGTGCGCGTGAACAGCTTTCTGACTGCATCACCGGTTATCTGCGGCGGCTTGCAGAGGAAAACGAATCGCTCCTGCAAATGATCGTCCGCACGCACCGATTGGCGGTGCAGTCCGTGGCCGTTGAGGACGACGCGCTCTACCGCGCATTTTTTCCGTATCTCAGCTTTGAAACCTCATTCGGCACCCTGACCGGCAGCAATCTTCTGCAAATGGAAATGCCGGTGTATTATACGCCGTTCAATGACGAATACCGGCAGGTCGCGGCGATCTCCCGCGCAAGGGATACGCTGCTGGTCAATGCAGGATATACCTATGTTGCACAGCTGCTGGAGCGGATGCCGCTGCTGCGTTCGGAGATGCAGGTCATTCAGATGAAGCCGGAGCGTCTTGACGAGATGCTGGAAAAGCCGGAGCTTTCTGATCCCGCTGCGGCACTGCGTCTGCTGGCAGAATGCAACGAGCTGCTTGCGCCCTATGACTGTGCGGCGGCGTTGAAGCGCTTTGCGCCGGAGGATATGCCGGTGCTGTATACGGTCAATGAGGAGGCGCTGCTCCTGCGTGATATCCGGCACTCTATGGAGCAGACCGCAGACCTGTTCCGCGGGATGCTCGATGCATTTGCTGCGGAGTATCAGGAGGAGGCCAT
>JAFZBC010000112.1:0-5892 GCA_017561965.1 Oscillospiraceae bacterium | reverse complement strand
GACGCATTCGGCAGGGATTTCCAGCGTGAACTCGTAATACGGCTCCAGCAGAATGCTCTCTGCGGAGCGCAGCCCCTGCCGCACAGCGCGGTAGGTCGCCTGCCGGAAGTCACCGCCCTCGGTATGCTTCAGATGAGCCTTGCCGCTGACCAGCGTGATCTTCATATCCGTGACCGGCGATCCGGTCAGCACGCCGATATGTGTTTTCTCCAGCAAATGCGTCAGGATCAGGCGCTGCCAGTTGCGGTCGAGCGCGTCCTCGGGACATCGTGTGCCGCATTGCAGACCGCTCCCCGCAGGCAGCGGCTCCAGCAGCAGATGTACCTCTGCATAATGCCGCAGCGGCTCGTAATGCCCGACGCCCTCCACAGCCTCCGCAATCGTTTCGCGGTAGGTGACGGCGCCGCTGTCAAATGTGATCGCATAACCGAAGCGCTCCGCAACCTGCTTCGTCAGCACCTCCAGCTGCACCGCGCCCATCAGCTGCACAAAAATCGCTCTTGCGCGGGCATCCCACTCCACATGCAGCTGCGGATCCTCCGCCTCCAGCAGCTGAAAATGTGTCATCGCATCCTGCGGCGCAAGATTGTCCGGCAGGATCACGCGGTAGCGCATGACCGGCGTCAGCATCGCCTCCGCAGTATTCTCGCAGCAGCCGATACCGAGCCCCGCATAAGCGGCGGTCAGGCCGGTCACCGCACAGACAGCACCGGGCTCCGCTTCGTCTGCGGGCAAATATTTCGCACCGGAATAAAACCGGATGCCGGTCACCTTTTCGATATATTCCGCATGGTCCGCACCTGTATAGCGCAGCTCATCCCGGTTATGCAGCGTACCGCCGCGGATTTTCAGATAGGTCAGGCGGTTGCCCTTGGCATCCGCGGAGATCTTGAACACATGTGCGCCGAAGTCTTCCGGACGCGCCGGCTCCTTTGTATACTGCGCGAGAATTTGCAGCAGCGACTCCACACCGACGAGATCCCTTGCCGCACCGAAGCAGACCGGAAAGATCTGCCGCGCCGCAACGGCATCCCGCAGCATCTCCTGTGAAAGCGTATCTTCCGCAAAATACGCGGTCATCAGCGTTTCCGAGCAGGCCGCCGCATTCTCGCAGACGGTTTCATAATTCGTATCAAACTGCACGCATCCCGCAGACAGTCTGCCTTGCAGCTCCTGTATGAGCGCGGTTTCCGTGCGGTCGGAAAGATCCATTTTGTTGACGAATAAGATCACGGGGACGCCGCAGCGCTCCAGCAATTTCCACAGTGTCCGGGTGTGGCTCTGCACGCCGTCCGTGCCGCTGATGACCAGCACCGCATAGTCCAGCACATGCATGATGCGCTCGGTTTCCGCGGAAAAATCCACATGTCCCGGCGTATCAAGCAGCGTGAACACGGTATCCCCGAGCGTCACGGACGCCTGATGCGCAAACACCGTGATGCCGCGGCTGCGTTCAATCTCACTGGTATCCAGCCAGGAATCGCCGTGATCGACACGGCCGCGCTTCCGGATTTCGCCCGTCCGGAACAGCAGTGCTTCGGCCAGCGTGGTCTTTCCGGCATCCACATGCGCCATCAGACCGACTGTGAGCTGTTTCATGCAGCCCCCCCCTTTCCATATTTTTTGTATTATTTAGATTATAGCATATTATCCCGGAAATATCAATGGGAGAAGGAAAGAAAAGATGATATCTTTGCTGCATGGGTGAAAAGAACGGAACCAGGCACTGCCGCCTTATAGCACATTATCCCGGAAAAAGCAAGCAGAGAAAGCGGATATTTTGTGTTTCATATGAGCACTTACGGCGCGCCGAAGCAAAGCATCGGCCGGGCTATTTGCGTTAAGCCCGGCCAAATACTTTTATTTTGACTTTGACAGGAAAGCCCTTGATCAGATCATTTCTCGGGCCGGTCTGTATCTTGCAATTCCGGCAGATCTGTGATATAATAAGAAAGCAAAAAAAAGACGCATCATTCTCTGCACACAGCAGAGAACGATACGCAGAGGGTTGTTTGCTCCCCATGGCATTGCAGTACGGGGAGCAACATGAAAAAAGGGGGATTTCGGGAGCAGCTTATGTCTCCCAAAAGGAGGTTATCGAAAGGTCGGTGTCATCAGTGCACCGGATGATATAAAAATCTGCCGAGGGCTTTATTCAGCTTCTCCTGCTCGGCTTCGTCCGTGACGAATGCCTCAAGCTGGAGCGGCTGCTCTCTGTCGAGCGTAAAAATGCCCATGATGGACTTGGCATCGACGGAATAGCTGCCGACATGAAGCTGTGCCTCAAAGCGGAAGCGGCTCATGATGTTGACAAAGTCAGAAACATCTGCGATCTCGGGGAGATGAACGGTCGTTACGTACATCAGAAAATCCTCACCTTTCGCGGGCCGAATACGGCAGAATCATCGGAAAAAACAGCGGTGACGGGGCGCAGCGCCGAACAGTCTGCCGAGAGGGTTGACATACTGCTGCTGAATGCGTGCTCCCGCACACCAAAACGTTTTGGAGGGTTGTCATGAATTACCCTAGGCTCAATATTACACTAGAATCGTGAAAAAGTCAAGTGAATTCGCGGCTTTTTGTACACCTGACCGATTTTTCGCACGGGTTTCGCATTTCTTTTTTGCAATCCGAATAAACTGTTGGGGTTGCACAACGCAAGAATGTTGAAATTGTGCACTATAAACAGGAGAGAAACATGGAATTCAAGATCATGACACTGGGCTGCAAGGTCAACCAGGCAGAGGGCTCCGGACTGGCGCAGGCGCTCCGGGAAATGGGACTGACAGAGGCGCAGAACGCCGCTGATGCCGCCATCCTGATCGTCAACAGCTGCGCCGTCACCGCGGAAAGCGTCCGCAAGGCAAAGCAGCTTCTGCGCAGCCTCAGACGGCGGAACCCGCAGGCAAAGCTGATTCTGACCGGCTGTTGGCCGCAGGCCTTCCCGGAGGACGACTTTGAGGACGCCGATTTCGTCACCGGGACGAAAAACCGGGATGATCTGCTCACATGGATCGCGCAGGCGCATGCCGAGGCGCAGACGCGCTGCATCGTGCCGTATCAGACCGGCGATGCCTTTTCCGCGCTGCCCTGCGCGGATACGACGCGCACCCGTGCCTTCCTGAAAATCCAGGACGGGTGCAACCAGTTTTGCAGCTACTGTATCATCCCCTTTTCCCGCGGACGGTGCCGCTCCATGCCGCCGGAGCGTCTGGAGGCTGAGGTTCAGGCACTTGCAGAGGCAGGCTTCCGCGAGATCGTCCTGACCGGCATCAACCTCGGATTCTTCGGGCTGGATACCGGACAGACGCTCGCAGAGGCGGTCGCGGCCGCCGCAAAGCAGCCGGGCGTCCTGCGCGTGCGGCTCGGTTCGCTGGAGCCGGAACGCATGGATCAGCAGACGCTGGAAGCGCACGCAGCCTGCGAAAAATTCTGTCCGCAGTTTCATTTGTCTTTGCAGAGCGGCTGCGACAGCGTATTAAAGCGCATGAACCGCCGCTACACTTCCGCAGAATACCGTGACCTCGCCGCGCGCATCCGCAGCATCTTTCCGCATTCCGCCCTGACCACCGATGTCATCGTCGGCTTTCCGGGAGAAACGGACGCCGATTTCGAGGAAACACTCCGCTTTGTACAGGAAATCGGATTTGCGAAGGTACATGTTTTTCCGTATTCTCCCCGCACCGGCACCAGAGCCGCGGCCTTCCCGGATCAGATCCCGCAGAGCGTCAAATCCGAACGCGCCGCAAGGCTCTCAAAGCTGGCGGACGACATCCGTCGCACGCATCTGGCACGGCAGGTCGGACAGACTGTTCAGGTGCTCGTCGAGGGTGAGAAACAGCAAAATGCACAGCGGTTTTACCAAGGTCACACGCCGGATGGTACAGTTGTGAAAATTTTTCAGGAAAATGCAGAAAAGGGTTTGCAGAATTCCGCGATTTGTGTTACAATAGAGGGGTACGAGGATGACTGTCTGACTGCGCGTATCTGACCGCCGCCGCAGACGGCTCATTCGATTTCCCAATATATACTATGTTACTGGAGGCTGATTCGTTCATGGCTGTTTATCGTATTTATACCGAGAAAAAGCCGCAATATGCCGTAGAAGCACAGTCTGTGCTGTCCGACCTGCGCACCGCGCTGCGTCTGGACGTGCAGGGCATCCGCGTGCTGAACCGCTACGACGCCGACCATATTGAAGCGGAGGATTTCCAGCGTGCAATCCCGACCGTGTTTTCCGAGCCCGCCGTTGACTACGTCTACGAAAAGCTGCCGATGCTCTCAAATCAGGAGCGCGTCTTTGCCGTGGAGTATCTCCCCGGCCAGTTTGACCAGCGCGCGGATTCCTGTGAGCAGTGCATCCAGATCCTGAACGGCAAGGAGCGCTGCCGTGTCCGCAATGCGCGCATCTACATCGTTTCCGGTCTGCTGACGGATGCGGAGTTCGACAAGCTCAAGGCATATCTGATCAACCCGGTCGAAAGCCGCGAGGCTTCGCTGGAAACGGTGGAAACGCTCGATATGAACTATGCGATTCCGGAAACCGTCGAAACGCTGGACGGCTTCACCGCGCTCGATGAAGCTGGCAGAAAGGCGTTTCTTGCAAAGTACGGCCTTGCAATGGATCTGGACGACGTCGCGTTCTGCCAGGCATATTTCCGCGACACCGAGCACCGTGATCCGACCATCACCGAAATCCGCATGATCGACACCTACTGGAGCGATCACTGCCGCCACACCACATTTCTGACGACGATCGACAATGTCAAGATCGAAACGCCGTACATCAAGGATACCTATAATGAATACCTCGCCGCACGCAAGGCGCTCGGCAGAGAAAAGAAGCCCGTCACGCTCATGGACATGGCGACCATGGCGATGCGCAAGCTGAAGGCGGACGGCAAGATCCCCGCGCTCGACGAGAGCGAGGAGATCAACGCATGTTCCGTCAAGATCAAGGTGGACACCGACAAGGGGCAGGAGGACTGGATCCTCATGTTCAAGAACGAAACGCACAATCACCCGACTGAGATCGAGCCGTTCGGCGGCGCAGCGACCTGTCTGGGCGGTGCGATCCGTGACCCGCTCTCCGGCAGAAGCTACGTCTATCAGGCGATGCGTGTGACCGGTGCGGCAAATCCGCTTGTTCCGGTCGCAGATACGATCCCCGGCAAGCTGCCGCAGAGAAAGATCACCGTCGGCGCGGCCAACGGTTACAGCTCCTACGGCAACCAGATCGGTCTGGCAACGGGACATGTTTCCGAGGTCTATCATCCGGGCTATGTTGCAAAGCGTCTGGAAATCGGCGCGGTTGTCGGCGCTGCACCGGCGGAGAATATCCGCAGAGAGCGTCCGGCGCCCGGTGACATCATCATTCTGCTGGGCGGCAAAACCGGCCGCGACGGCTGCGGCGGTGCTACCGGTTCCTCCAAGTCCCATACGCTGGAATCCCTGACGCACTGCGGCGCCGAGGTACAGAAGGGCAATCCGCCCGAGGAGCGCAAGCTCCAGCGTCTGTTCCGCGATCCCGCGGTCACCAAGCTGATCAAGCGCTGCAACGACTTCGGCGCAGGCGGCGTATCCGTCGCAATCGGTGAGCTGACCGACGGTCTGGACATCGACCTCAACGCTGTTCCGAAAAAGTATGACGGTCTGGACGGCACCGAGCTCGCGATCTCCGAATCGCAGGAGCGCATGGCGGTTGTCGTCGCACCGGAGGATGTAGACGCCTTCATGGCTGCGGCTGCAAAGGAAAACCTCCTCGCAACGGTCGTGGCAAAGGCAACCGATACGAACCGCCTCCGCATGAACTGGAACGGCAAGACCATTGTCGATCTCTCCCGCGAATTTCTGAATTCCAACGGCGCAGAAAAGCACACCGACATTGTGGCG
>JAFZBC010000111.1:0-4735 GCA_017561965.1 Oscillospiraceae bacterium | reverse complement strand
GAGGTCAACTCCCGCAAGCCGCATTACAACCCGCAGGAGATCTATCACAACCACGGTCTGATCCGTGCCTGCGTGGACCGCATCGCAAACGGCATCAACGGCGATCACTTCCCGGACATCGCACAGTCGCTCCGGACGCAGGATCCGTATATGGTGCTTGCGGACTTCGACAGCTACCGCGCGGCACAGGCCTACGCTGCACAGTGCTATGCGGATAAGCTGCACTTTGCAAAGATGAGCCTGAACAATATTGCGGGCGCAGGCGTGTTCTCCGCAGACCGCGCCGTGACCGAATACGCAAAGAATATCTGGCATCTGTAAGAAACAAACGCATCCGCTGATCCGCTGCCCGGCGGACCGGCGGCATGCGCATAATAGATATTGTGTGGGGAGCGGGCGGTCAGAGGATCGCCCCTTTTTTCTTATAAAGAGGGATGGATATGAAACGAATCTATGACAGCTGGGACAGGCGCTATAAGTCTGTGTTCGGGGCGCTGCGGCAGAATGAGCCGTGTACCTTTACGATCTGTCTGCCGCGTGATACAAAGCCGGATTCCAACCCGATGCTTGTGCTGTACCGTCCGGGCATGAAGGAGCGGTTCATTCCGATGAACACGGTTTCGGAAAGCGGGGATCAGATCCTCTATTCCGCGACCTGCTCCGCCAAGATTCCCGGCGTGCATTACTATTACTTCTCGTTTATGTCCGGCGGACAGTGGTTTTATATCAAAAAGGCGGCCGGTCATGAGGGCGTCATCGGGGACGGCGGTCTCTTTCAGCTGACGGTCTACGATGAGCATTACGAAACGCCGGACTTCCTAAAGGGCGGCATCATGTATCAGATCTTCCCCGACCGCTTCTGCAAAAGCGGTCTGCCGCATGAGAATGTCCCGCAGGACCGCGTGCTCCGCGACGACTGGGGCGGAACGCCGTGGTACCGGCCGGATCAGAACGGGCATGTCTGGAACAATGACTATTTCGGCGGGGATCTGGAGGGCATCGTGCAGAAGCTGCCGTATCTGGAATCGCTCGGCGTGACCTGCATCTATCTGAACCCGATCTTTGAATCGCATGAAAATCACCGCTACAATACGGCGAATTACCGGCAGGTCGATCCGCTGCTCGGCACGAACCAGGATTTTGCGCGGCTCTGCAAGGAGGCGGCGCGGTTCGGCATCAGCGTGATCCTGGACGGCGTGTTCTCGCACACCGGTGCGGACAGCATCTATTTCAACAAGTTCTGCCGCTATGATACGGTCGGTGCGTACAATTCGCCGGACAGCCCGTATTACAAGTGGTACACGTTCCAGCAGTACCCGAACAGCTACGAAAGCTGGTGGGGCATCGACACGCTGCCGAATGTCAACGAAAATCAGCCGGAGTATACCGACTACATCTGCGGCAGGGACGGCGTGCTGGAATACTGGATGAGCCTCGGCGCGGCGGGTTTCCGTCTGGATGTTGCCGACGAGCTGCCGGATGCGTTCCTGGAGCGTCTGCACGACTGCGTCAAGCGCGCAGACGGTGAGCATGTCGTGATCGGTGAGGTCTGGGAGGACGCAACGACCAAGGAGGCCTACGGTGTCCGGCGGCGGTATCTGCTCGGCGCACAGCTGGATTCTGTCATGAATTATCCGTTCCGCACGGCGATCATGCAGTATCTCGGCGGGTGCAGCCCGTATGACTTCCGCTGCCAGATCATGACGATTCTGGAGAATTATCCGAAATGCGCCGTGGACGTGCTGATGAATTTTGTTTCGACGCATGACATTGAACGCGCGATCACCGTGCTCGGCGGCGAATCGTCGGCGGGCAAAAGCAAGGACTGGGCGGCGGAACGGCGGCTCAATCCGCAGCAGTACGAGCTCGGAAAAAAGAAGCTGAAATGTGCGATGGTGCTGCAATTCTTCCTTCCCGGCGTCCCGAGCATCTACTACGGCGACGAGGCGGGGCTGGACGGCTACGGCGACCCGTTCAACCGGCGTTGCTATCCGTGGGGGCATGAGGATCAGGATCTGATCGAATTCACGAGAACGCTGTCGCATATCCGTCATCTGTCCAAGGTGTTTGTGGACGGCGACCTGAAATTTCTCACGCTCGACGATGATTATATCGTGTTTGCGCGGTACAGAAAGCACCGCAGAAAGGCAATGGTCATTGCGCTGAACCGTTCGGATCACGAGGTGCATTTCGGCGTGGACAAGACGCCGTTCACCGACCGCTATACGATGTTTGACGTCATCCACGGCGATATTCAGGGCAATGACGTGAAGCTGCCGCCCTACGGCTTTGCGGCGGTCAAGGTCGAGCTGTAACGATAATGAAAGAAAATTGGAGTAAGTATGCTGATTTCATGTACCGGAATCAACAAGTTCTATCAGGATAACCATGTGCTGCGGTCGGTTGCGCTGACCGTGGAGAATCAGGACCGGATCGGTCTGGTCGGCGACAACGGCTGCGGCAAGAGTACCTTTCTGCGCATTCTGACCGAAAAGGAGCTGCCGGATGCCTTTGAGCATGATGAGCCCGTAATCGCCAAAGCGCCGAATCTCCGGATCGGCTATCTGGCGCAGAATGCCGGACTCGACGGCAGCAAGACCGTGCAGGAGGAGATGAACAGCGCCTTTGCCCCGCTGCGGGAAGCAAAGCAGATCATGCAGGCGCTGGAAGCCAAAATGGAAACCGGCCTGACGGATGAGGAAACCGATGAATATGCGCGGCTTTCCGCATATTTTGAAACGAATGACGGATACACGACCGATGTGCGCATCCGCACGGTACTGTACGGCATGGGCTTTTCGGAGGCGGATCTTTCCCGCACCGTTTCGGGGTTTTCCGGCGGCGAAAAGACACGCCTTGCGCTCTGCAAGCTGCTGCTGGAGGCGCCGGATCTGCTGATCCTCGACGAGCCGACGAACCACCTCGATTTCCAGACGGTCGGCTGGCTGGAGGATTACCTGAAGGGCTGGCGCGGCGCACTGCTGATCGTCAGCCATGACCGCTTCTTCCTCGACCGCCTCTGCACGAGCATCTGCGAACTGGAACGCGGCGAGCTGACGCGCTACAAGGGCAACTACACCGCCTTTACGAAGCTGCGCGCGGAATCGCGGGAGCGGCAGCAGAAGGAATATGAGGCGCAGCAGCGGGAAATCGCCAAGCTGGAGGATTATGTCGCGCGGAACAAGGTGCGCGCATCCACGGCGAAATCCGCGAAGTCCCGCGAAAAGCAGCTGGAAAAAATGGAGCGCATCGACAGGCCGTATACGGCATCAAAGCAGGCAAAGCTGCAATTTACATACAGCGTGGTTCCGCCGATCGACCTTCTGGAGGTCAAAAATATTGATCTGACCGTCGGCAGCGGCATGTCGCAGAAAACGCTGATGGACGGCATCTCATTCACGGTGCGCCGCGGTGAGAAAATCGGCATCATCGGGGAAAACGGCGCAGGCAAATCGACCTTGCTTAAGGTGCTGCGGAATATCCTGCCGCACAAGGGACTGGTACGCTGGGCTGCCGGCACGCGGCTCGGCTGCTTTGAACAGGAGAGCGAGAGCCTGAATCCCTATGCGACGGTGTTTGATGAGCTGCACGACCGCTATCCGGCGCTCAGTGATTTTGAGGTGCGCAGTCTGCTGGGACAGGTGCGCCTGACCGGCGAGAATGTGTTTAAGGAAACCGGCGTGATCTCCGGCGGCGAACGTGCAAAGCTCTGCTTTGCGATCCTGATGATGGAGCACGGCAACGTGCTGCTGCTCGACGAGCCGACGAACCACCTGGATCTTGCAACCAAGGAGGTGCTGGAACAGGCGCTCTGCGAGTTTGACGGCACGATCCTCTTTGTCAGCCACGACCGCTATCTGCTGGACCGCATCGCGGACAATCTGTTTGTGATGGAAAACGGTAAGCTGGAACGCTTCAAGGGCAGGTTTTCCGCGTATCAGGAGCAGATCCGCAGAAGGACTGAAGCGGAACAGACCGCTGCTGCCGAGGAGAAACGCAGAAAGGCCGAGGAGGACAAAAAATCCGGCTACCGTTCAAAGGAGCAGCGCAGTCAGGAGGCAAAGCGCCGCGCCGAGCAGAAGCGCATCGAGCAGGAAATGGATGCGCTGCAAGCGGAGCAGAATACATTGCAGGATTCCCTTTCGGATCCTGCTGTTTCGGGTGATTACGGGAAAATGCAGCAGGTCTGCATGCGGCTGGAGGAGATCCGGCAGCAGCAGGACGATCTGCTGGAGGAGCTGATTCTGCTGGAGGATGCATGATCCGGCAGAGGAAAAGGAGAATGGATATGAAACGCAAATTCATTGCACTGGCCGGGGCGTTGCTGATGATGCTCTGCCCGCTGACAGCCTGCGGCGATAACGGCGGGGATGTGTCTGAGGCGGATCTGCCCTATGGTGCCACGCTGATTTCCAGTTCGGATCTGCCCGTGCAGGTGCGGTATGACCACAGATTTGTGGAGGAACCGCTCGCAAAGCAGATCTCGGCATTTTATCATGCCGTGCAGGAGCAGGATACGGCTGCGTACTCCAAGCTGCTGTTTCCGCTGTATCACAACTATGAGATGGACGTGGTGTATAAGGATCGGTATACTGAAGCGGATATGCTGAAAATGATCCACGATTCCTACGAGGAGGATTTCGGCAAGGAATTCGATTTTTCCCTGATCGACGTCGTCAGCCTGACAGTGCGGGACGGTCAGTCCACGGTCCGCGACGCGCTGAACCTGATGCTT
>JAFZBC010000013.1:0-5410 GCA_017561965.1 Oscillospiraceae bacterium | reverse complement strand
CGCGCCCAACTAAATTAGAAAACGGACAAAAGAATCATGCAAGGATGCCATACGTAGAACAGTACGCCATATTATACACCGGATCTGCCAAGGCACCGTATTGCATTTTGCCGTGCCGCGTGCTATAATAGAATCAAACAACCGATTCCGAAGGAGGGATCCCATGCTGCATATGCTGCTCGGCGGCGCCGGATGCGGAAAATCCGAAGCGCTGATCTCAGAGATTGCCAAAGCCGCGGCTGCGGGCGCCGATGTCCGCACGCTGGTGCCGGAGCCGTTTTCCTATACGTATGATAAGCGTCTGTACGACAAACTCGGCGCGGCGGATTTCAACCGCATCAAAACAGGCAGCTTCCGCAGTCTGACCGCAGAAATTCTCGGCACGATCGCGGCTGCCCCGCGGGATGCTGCCGACGACGTTGCAAAGACCGTCGTGCTGCACCGCCTGCTGCAAAGGCTCGGCAGGGAGCATGTGCTGCGCTTTTACGGCCGTCAGACCGATAAACCCGCCTTTCTAGCAGAGATGCAGACTCAGCTTGCAGAGCTGATGCAGTCCGGCCATACGCCGGAACAGCTGATGCAGGCCGCAGCCGATACCGCAGAGCAGAACGGCGTGCTCTCGGAAAAGCTGTTTGATATTGCGCGCATCTTCGCGGATTATCTCACCGAACTGGAATCGCTCGGCCTGCGCGATGTGCTCAGCGATCCGATGACGGCCGCAGCCGCAGCGGACGGCTCTGCGATTCTGCGCGGGGCATCGGTCTTTCTGGACGAGTTTGAGTCCTTCACCGGCGATCAGTACCGGATGCTGGAGGTCATGCTCCGCGATGCATCCGAGGTCTGGATCGCACTGCGCACCGACAATATCAACGCACCGGATTTCACGCGGTTTGACGCAGTCAATGAAACGGCAAGAAGGCTGATCCGGCTTGCCAGGGCGCAGAATGCCGAAACGGAAACCCGCCTCTTTGAGCAGCAGTACCGCTATGCGGATCCGTCGCTTGCGCACCTGAGCAAATATCTGTTTGATACACAGGCGCCGGCCTTTGCGGGCGTTCCTGCCGTGACGATCTGCGAGGCGCGGGACGCGACACTCGAAGCGGAATACTGCGCTGCACAGATCCGGCAGCTGCTGATGCACGGGCAGGCGCGCTGTGCGGACATCATGGTCGTGATGCACGATCTGGCAGGCAGCGGCGCGCTGCTGGAAACAGCATTCCAGCGGTATGAGATTCCGTATTTCATGGATCTCCGCCGCAGTGTGCTGCACACCGCCGTCATGAAGCTCCCGGAGGCGCTGATCGGCCTGATGCAGCGCACGGAAACCGAGCAGATTCTCCTGCTGCTGAAAACGCAGCTCAGCCCGCTGCACCCCGCAGAGGCAGCGGATCTTGAAAACTACGCATTTTCATGGGATATTGAGGGATTCCAGTGGGAAAAGCCCTTCCGGCCGGAGGACGATCCCGACGGACGCTGTGAGGCGATCCGGCAGAAGCTGATCCCGCCGATTCTGCATATGCGGAACCGGGTCAGGACGCAGGACGGCGAGCCGCTTCCCGGTGCGAAGCTCTGTGAGGCACTTTACGGCTGCATCGAGGAAATGGCAATCCCGATGCGCATCGGCGGTCTGGCATCGCATATGTACGAAAGCGGCGACGTCGCGGGCGGACGTGCCCTCAGACGGCTCTGGAACCGCTTTACGGAGATTCTTGACGCCATGCACGAGGCACTGGCGGAAACGCCTGTCACGCCGCAGCAGCTCTCTGCATTGCTGACGGCAGTGCTGCGGAACAATCAGATTCCCGTTCCGCCGCAGACGCTCGACGCCGTGACCGTACAGAGCGCCGCGGCTGCCCGCTATGACGCGCCGAAGATCGTATTCGTGCTCGGCGTCAATGAGGGCGTATTCCCCGCGGACGTCAGTGCCGACGGCTTCTTCTCGGAACAGGAGCGTGCCCTGCTGAAGGCGCATGACGTGGAGCTCTCGCGTTCCGCGCGCGACCTCTGTGCGGACGAGCGGCTGATCGTTTACAAGACGCTGTCGGCGCCCTCGGAGCGGCTCTGGCTCTGCTATCCGATGGCCGGTGAGGACGGCAGTCACCTGACGCCCTCCTCGCTGCTGGAGGAGGTGCGCAAGCTGCTCCCCGCGACTGCGTTCCCGCCGTATTTTCAGCGCGCGGACGAAATGGGCGCCGGTTTTTACGTATCGACCAAAGCCGCGGCATATTACAGCTTTGTGCAGGATTACAACATCACGCCGACCGAGCGTGAAACCGTGCGCAGTCTGCTCTCCGCAATGCCGGAGGAGGCTGCACGGCTGGAGCGTCTGCGCAGAACCGCCGATCCCGACCGCCTGCGCGTACACGACCGCAGGCTGATGCAGCAGCTGACCGGCAAAGAGCTCCGCATCTCGGCAACACAGATCGAAAATACGATCAAATGCCCGTTTTTGGCCTTCTGCGCAAACGGTCTGCGGCTCTATGAGCGGACGAAAAACGAACTCAACAAGCTGTCTGCGGGCAATCTGGTGCATTACTGCATGGAACGCCTGTTCCGGGAGCATCCGGAGCGTGAGGATTTCCTCGCAATGACGCCGCAGGATCTGAAGGATCACGCAAAGCAATGCGCGGAGGATTTTCTGGCCGAATCGCTCGGCGGCAGAGAGGGCAAGCCCAGCCGCACCTTGCAGCAGTACGACCGGATGACGCGCCGCATGACCGCCCTGCTGCTCCATACGCAGGACGAAATGCGGCAGTCGAAATTCGTGCCGGATGCCTGCGAGCTCGTGATCGGAAAAGTACAGGAGGAATCCGGTATCTCGCCGTTTACGCTGACGCTGCCGGACGGCACGGTGCTCTGCCTGAACGGCAAGATCGACCGCGTGGACATCACGGAGCAGGACGGCAGGCGCTATCTGCGCATCGTGGACTATAAAACCGGAAAAAAGCAGTTTGCGCTCGAAGATGTGTACTACGGGCTGAATCTGCAAATGCTGCTGTATCTGTTTGCACTGCTCGATGATCCCGCCGCCTATCCCGGCGCGGCACCCGCGGGCGTGCTCTATATGCCCTCTGGTACGCCGGAGGCGCAGAAGCGGGAGGATATGAAGCCGGTCGCAGAATATTTCAGTGAATATTTCCGCATGAGCGGCACCGTGCTGCTCGACCGCGGCATTCTGACCAAGATGGAGGAAACGCTGGCCGGTGTGTATATTCCGGTCAAAGCCGCGGCGGATGACGACGGCACCGGAACACCGAAGCTGACCGAAAACTCGCAGGTATTCACGGCAGCACAGCTTTCCCGTCTGCGGACATACGCAGAGGCGCTCGTGACAGAATGTGCTATGAAGTATGCAGAGGGCGATGTCGCTCCGTCCCCGATGTGCGGCGGCAAGCCGGACTATTACGCAGACGCCTGCATGTACTGCAAATACCGGAGCATCTGCGGCGTAACGGCGGACGATACGGAACGCCAGCGCAGACCGCTCCCCCAAAAGCAGGCAAAGGCCGCCATGCTGGCGATCATGAACGGAGAGGAGGAACAGCCCGATGGCATGGACAGCTGAACAGGAGGCCGCGATCAAGGCGCGGGGCGCGTCTATCGTGGTCAGTGCGGCAGCGGGCAGCGGCAAGACTTCTGTCCTGACCGAGCGCATCGCGGCGCTGCTCTCCGAACCGGATTTTCCGGCGGAGAAAACGGTCGTCGTGACCTTTACGCGTGACGCCGCCGGTGAGGTGCGTTCCCGCATGAACCGCAAGCTGACCGAACGGATCCTTGCCGATCCGGAAAACACATGGCTCCGCAGGCAGCATACCATGCTGCAAAGCGCGCATATCTCCACGATCCACAGCTTCTGCTTTTCGCTGATGCGCGAGCAGTTCGCCGCACTGGATATTTCGGCAGGCTTCCGGCAGATGGATGAAAACGAGGAAACCGATGTCCGGGCAGCCGCGCTCCGGCAGGTGCTGGAGGATTTCAGCCGCCGCGCCGATTCCGAGCCGGACGCAAAGGAATCACAGCGCCTGCTGCTGGAGGCATTCTGCACAGGCGATGACCGTCCGCTGGAGGAGATGATCCTCTCGCTGTTTGAGCTGACGCAGAACACCCCGTTCGGGGAATATCTGCTGCGGGATGCGGCGAAGGCATGCGAATCCGGCACAATGCGGGAAAAGGCCGCCGCCGTACTGACGGAACGGCTGGACAGCATCCTCTCGCTCTATGCAAAAGCCATGGAATATGCAAAGCAGATCGACGCAGAGAAGGTCATGGCTTTTTTGCAGGACGAGATCACACAGATCGAAGCGGTCCGGAACGCCGTGCCGGAGGGCGATTTTGCACACATTGGCACGCTGATGCAGCAGATGAAGAAAGGCAGCCGCCTGACCGTCCCGTTAAAAAAATACCCGCAGGAGAGCGTGTGCATCAGGGCGCTGCGCAATCATGCGCTGGATAGCTTCGAAGCGCTGCGGGATGACTGGTCAGTACCGCTGCAGTTTGCGGAGCAGGATCTGCCGCGCCATGCACAGATTCTGCGGGCGCTCTCCGGGCTGGTGCAGGACTTCTCTGAGGAACTGATGCGCCGCAAGCGGGAGCGCAATGCCTTCGGCTTCGGGGACGCGATGACGATGACGCTGTCGCTCCTTGCAAAGCGGGAGCCGGACGGCCGCATCACGAAAACGCCGCTCGCGGAGCAGCTTTCGCAGCAGTATGCCTGCATCATGATCGACGAGTTTCAGGATTCGGACGACCAGCAGGATCTGATCTTCCGGATGCTGTCAAGGGGCGGCAGCGCGGAGAAATACGGCGATAATCTGTTTGTGGTCGGTGACAGCAAGCAGTGCATTTACCGCTTCCGCAACGCAAACCCGAAGAACTTTTATCACGCCATGAGGGAGGGCGCGCCCTATCACTGCCCGCAGCTGACAGAGAACACCTGCATCCATCTGAACCGGAATTTCCGGAGTGCGCAGGAGGTTGTGGACGTCGTCAACCATGTGTTCGGGCAGCTAATGACCGAGCAGGTCGGTGAAATCAGCTACGACGAAACGCAGGCGCTGGTGCGCGGCGCGGATTATCCCGAAGCGCGGCGGCCCGCGGAATTTGTCATGGTGCCGCAGAAGGGTGTTTCTGCGCCGGATGCGCCGAAATACATCGCGGAGCGGATCGCCTTTCACCTGAACAACGGAACACCCGTGCGCGGGGAGGACGGCAGTCTGCGGCCGTGCGAGGCGCGGGATTTCCTGATTCTGATGCGCAACAGCACGCGCTTTCCGGCATACGCAGACGCGCTCAAGGCACGGGGCATCCCGGTGCGGACGCCGGAGCAGAAGGGCTATTTGCAGTCGCCGGAAATCATGCTGCTGCTGGATATTCTGCGTGCAGTGGACAATCCTCTGCTGGAGATTCCGGT
>JAFZBC010000110.1:0-3011 GCA_017561965.1 Oscillospiraceae bacterium | reverse complement strand
GCTGAACCCCTCGCACATCATCCTCTCCCCCGGCCCCGGCCGTCCGGAGGATGCAGGCATCATCATTGAAACCGTGAAGAAGCTCGGCGGAAAGATCCCGATCCTCGGCGTCTGCCTCGGGCATCAGGCAATCTGCGCGGCATACGGCGCAGTGATCGTCCACGCAAAGCAGCTGATGCACGGCAAGCAGTCAACCGTCACCGCCGCACAGGACAGCAGAATGTTCCGCGGTCTGCCGGAGCGCATCACGGTTGCAAGATACCACTCGCTCGCGGCAGATCCCGCAACGCTGCCGGACTGCCTGCGCATCACCGCGAAAACCGATGACGGCGAGGTCATGGCCGTGCAGCACAAGGAATATCCGGTCTACGGACTGCAATTCCATCCGGAATCCATCCTGACGCCGGAGGGCAGACAGATGCTCCTGAACTTTTTGCAGGATACGCCGGAGCCGGTCAGAAGAACCGCGCAGCCCGAAATCAAAAAAGAACCCGCACAGAAGCATGATGAAAATAAAACAGCGGAAACATTCCGCAGGGAGGAACCGAAAATGATCGCAGAGGCAATCAAGAAAATCGTGGATAAGCAAGACCTGACCTATGCAGAGGCATACACCGTCATGAACGAGATCATGAACGGCGAAACTACCCCGACGCAGAATGCCGCATTCCTTGCGGCGCTCTCCACCAAGAGCACGAAGGCTGAAACCATTGACGAGATCACCGGCTGTGCAGCGGCCATGCGCGAGCACGCGCTGCATGTGGAGCATGACTTCGACGTGCTGGAAATTGTCGGCACCGGCGGCGACCACTCCGACAGCTTCAACATCTCCACGACCTCCGCGATCGTCGCGGCAGCAGGCGGCGCAAAGGTCGCAAAGCACGGCAACCGTGCGGCATCTTCGAAGTGCGGCACTGCGGACTGCCTGGAGGCGCTCGGCGTCAACATCAAACAGGATCCGGAAAAGGCCGTGCAGATGCTCAGTGAAGCAGGCATGTGCTTCCTGTTCGCACAGCTCTACCACACCTCCATGAAATATGTCGGCTCGATCCGCAAGGAGCTGGGTGTCCGCACCGTATTCAATATTCTCGGCCCGCTGACGAACCCCGCCAATGCCCGCCGCACTCTGATCGGCGTGTATGACGCATCGCTCGTCAATCCGATTGCAGAGGTGCTCCAGCGGCTCGGCGTCAAGCGCGGCATGGTCGTGTACGGCCTTGACAAGCTCGACGAAATCTCCATGAGCTCGGAAACACTGGTCTGCGAATTTGACATTGAATCGGCCAAGACCTACACGATCTCGCCGGAGGACTTCGGCCTCCCGCGCTGCGGCAAGGATGATCTGCGCGGCGGCTCGCCGGAGGAAAATGCTGCGATCACCCGTGCAATCCTCAGCGGTGAGGAGCGCGGCGCAAAGCGCAATGCCGTCCTGATCAATGCCGGTGCCGCGCTGTATCTGGCAGAACGGGCATCGAGCATTGCAGAAGGCGTTCAGCTCGCAGCAGAGCTGATCGACAGCGGCAAGGCGGCAGCACAGCTGGAAACCTTCATCGAAGCCTCCAACCGGTGAGCGGCATGGAAACGATCCTGGAAACACTGGCAGCCGCTGCAAGGGAACGCACCGAAAAGGCAAAGCAGTACCGCTCGCTTGATTCCGTCCGCCGGGATGCAGAGCTGCTCCCGAAGGGTGACTTCCGCTTTGAGAACGCGCTCCGGACAGATGACATCGCATTCATCTGCGAATGCAAAAAGGCGTCGCCCTCCAAGGGGCTGATCGCACCGGAATTCCCGTATCTGCAAATCGCAAAGGAATACGAAGCAGCCGGTGCAGACTGCATTTCCGTGCTGACCGAGCCGACGCGCTTTCTCGGGGATGACCGCTACCTCGCGGAGATCGCGGCAGCAGTGAAAATCCCCTGCCTGCGCAAGGACTTCACCGTGGATCCCTACATGATCTACGAGGCGAAGCTGCTCGGCGCCTCCGCGGTGCTGCTGATCTGTGCGCTGCTTGACAAATCACAGCTTTTCGAGTACAATAGTATCGTTACGTCCCTCGGCATGTCTGCGCTGGTCGAAGCGCATGACGAAGCCGAGATCGAAGCGGCAGCGGAGATCGGCGCAAGGATCATCGGCGTCAACAACCGGAATCTGCACGATTTCTCCGTCGATTCGCACCGTGCATCCGCACTGCGGAAGTACGCACCGGCCGATACGCTGTTCGTCACGGAAAGCGGCATGAAAACCCCCGCCGATATTCAGGCGGCCAGAGATGCAGGCGCAGACGCCGTGCTGATCGGGGAAACGCTGATGCGTTCAGCCGACAAGGCGGCAATGCTCCGGTATCTGAAAGGGACGCAGGCATGACGAAAATCAAAATCTGCGGGCTGATGCAGCCACAGGATGTCATCACGGCATGTGCGCTCGGCGCAGATTACATCGGGTTCATTCTGTCAGACGGGTTCCGGCGCACAGTCGGGCTTGAAACGTTCTGTGAGCTGGTTCGCTGTCATGCCGACAGCAAAAGCTGCGCAAAAAAGGTCGGCGTATTCGTCAGCGAGCCGATTGAGAATATTCTCCGCTATGCTGAAATGCTCGACGTGATCCAGCTGCACGGAAACGAGGATGACGCTTATATCGCGAAGCTGAAAGAACGCACAGGAAAACCGGTCATCAAGGCTTTCAAGGTCACCTGCGCGGAGGACGTGCAGCGTGCGCAGCAAAGCAAGGCAGACTGTGTGCTGCTCGATTCGGGCACCGGCACGGGAAAACTGTTCGACCACACGCTGATCAAGGACATCGGCAGACCGTATTTCCTCGCAGGCGGTCTGAATCCGGACAATGTCGCGGAGGCAGTCAGCGCACTGCATCCCTATGCGGTGGATGTCAGCAGCGGCGTCGAAACAGACGGGCGCAAGGATCCGCAGAAAATGCGTGCGTTTGCGGAGGCTGTCCGCAGCATATGACCAAACGGAGCGGAGGCGCATCATGGAATTCACATCCGGTCAGATCTT
>JAFZBC010000001.1:0-1899 GCA_017561965.1 Oscillospiraceae bacterium | reverse complement strand
TTACAAACGAACGCGTCCGGCACCGAAAAAGTACCGGACGCATCTGTTATTTCCGCATCAGAACAGCTGCCCAGCCGGCACTCTGCTCAACCTTCACCGTATGCAGTCCGACCGTGTCCACCGCGGCCAGAACCTCATCCAGGCGCTCATCAATGATGCCGGACAGCAGCAGTGCCGCACCGTCCGCAAGATAACGCACAAACAGACCCTTCATCGCGATCAGAATATCCGCAACAATGTTCGCACAGACAACGTCATAGCCCGTGCCGAACGAATCTGCCAGCGCGGCGTCATCGAGAATATTCCCGCAGAAGGTGTGATAATGCGCAGCCGGAATGCCGTTTCGCTCCGCATTTTCCGCGGCCGCCTCCGCTGCATTCTGCTCAATGTCAATCGCATATGCATCACCCGCGCCAAGCAGCATTGCGCCGATCGACAGGATTCCACTGCCGCAGCCGATGTCGAGCACACGGGAGCCGGGCTTCACGACCGTTTCCAGCAGGCCGAGGCACAGCTTTGTTGTATCATGCTGACCGGTGCCGAAGCTGGAGCCCGGGTCGATATGCAGCGCCGTGCGGCCGTCAGGAACCGGCTCGTCCACCCAGGTCGGGGTGATCCACAGGCGCTCGCCGACCGGCAGCGGCTTGAAATACTGCTTCCAGTTGTTCGCCCAGTCCTCCTCGCGGATGCCCTTGCTCGTCATTTTCAGCGAGCCGTACAGTGCGGCATCTGCGGAGCTGCGGAGCTGTTCCAGAAGGCTGCGGACGGCCGTCATCTGCTCGGCGCCCTGTGCGTTTTCCGGCACATAGACCGTGACGCTCGGTTCGCCGGAGGTCAGTGCCTCCTGCAAGCCCTCCTCAAGATAATCCCAGTGGCCGACACGTCCGGCCATCAGGTCATCAAAATCGTCCGGATCAAAAACCGAAAAGCCCTTGAAGCCCAGATCCGTCAGCATGGCGCAGAGCAGATCCAGTCCGGCTTTTGCGGTTTCGATCGTTACCTCAGTCCAGTTCACTGCGCATTTCCTCCGAGGGCAAGGATCGCATCGACCGCAGGCTCGAGCCAGTCGCCCTCAAAGAGCTCCACCATACCGGCGTCACAGGCCGCTGCCAGCTTCGGGTTCATCGGGATCTTTCCGAGCACCGGCAGATGATGTGCCAGTGCGATCTCGTCGATGCGGCTCTCACCGAACACCGGGATATGCTTGCCGCAGTCCGGACATACGGCATAGCTCATGTTTTCAACAAGGCCGAGGATCGGCACATTCATGGTTTCTGCCATTTTGACGGCCTTTTCCACGATCATCGAAACCAGCTCCTGCGGCGTCGTGACGATCAGGATGCCGTCCACAGGGATGCTCTGGAACACGGTCAGCGGCACGTCGCCCGTCCCGGGAGGCATGTCCACAAACAGAAATTCGTTGTCGCCCCAGATGACGTCCGTCCAGAACTGCTTGACTGCGCCTGCGATGACAGGGCCGCGCCAGATGACGGGATCGGACGGGTTTTCCAGCAGCAGATTCACGCTCATCAGGTCGGTGCCGAGCTTGGATCTGACCGGGTAGATGCCCTGGTCGTCCGCTTCTGCGCGGGCGGTGACGCCGAACATTTTCGGCACGGACGGGCCGGTGATGTCCGCATCAAGGATGCCGACCGTGTGGCCGGTGCGCTGTACGGACACAGCCGTCAGTGCGGTGACGAGAGATTTGCCGACGCCGCCCTTGCCGCTGACAACGGCAATCACCTTGCCGATCTTGCTCAGGGCATGGGGCTTTTCATGAAGATCCTGCGGCTGACGGCTTGCGCACGCTTCCCCGCAGGTTGAACAGTCATGGGTACATTCGCTCATAATGATCTTTCCTTTCTCCGATTTGTTTCGGTACCTGCTTAGTATACCACA
>JAFZBC010000109.1:0-2688 GCA_017561965.1 Oscillospiraceae bacterium | reverse complement strand
TTCTGCTTTTCCAGCAGCGAATAGACCGATTTGCGCACCAGCGCCATCGGCGGAAGGCGCTTTTCCCGCGTCAGTGCGTACATATACGCGGGGATCGTCGGGACATTCGTTTTCTCCGTACAGGCACGGCAGACGCGCTCCATATCTGTGCCGAGCAGCGCATCGACGCAGGTGATGCAGATGACGACCGCAGAGGGCGGCGTGCTGCATTCGCCGAGCAGCTCCGCGCAGGCCTGCGGGATCTTTTTCAGATAACGCCCCGTGACAATATCGGTATCATCGAGCAGCAGGTAGAAAAAACGCTCGCTGTATCCGAGCTCATTGAGCAGCTGGGTATTGCGCCCGCAGCAGCCCGGCGCGACCAGCAGCATCACGGAACCGGGGATCGCCAGCCCCGCCCGCTTGACGCCGAAGCCCTTTGCGCCCGGTGAGTTGTAGTCGAGCGTCGCCGGCGAGCTGTATATCATGTGCTTTGCACTGTTCAGCTCCGGCGGCAGATTGTCAAAGCCCGCCGCAGCCAGCTCCCCTGCGGTGATGAAAAATGCATTCTGATTCATACAGATTCTCCTGTTTTCGCCGCCCACGTTCCATACGTTCCGGGCAGCGCTGCCGTTTTCGTTTGTTCCGCTCATTCGGTGATCTCGATGAGATTGCCCTCAAATGCCGCAATACAGCTTTCGTAATAGCCGTCGCCGGTCGTGCGCGGGCCGCTGATGACTGCATATCCCGCCGCGCGGAGCCGTTCGGTCAGCTGATCGACCGCCGCTCTGCTCCCGACGCTGAATGCGATGTGCGCATAGCCGAAGCTGCCGCCGTGCGTCCCGTCTGAAAGCTCCGGCCGGTGCATCAGCTCAATCTGCGCACCGTCATCAAAGCGGATGAAATACGAGCGGAACCCCGTTTTCGGGTTGTGATAGCCCTCATTGGCGCGCCCGCCGAAGTATTCGATGAAAAAATCACGCGCCTGCTCCAGTTCACGCACGAACACTGCAATATGCGCAATTTTCATATGCAGTCCTCCGTCTGACCGAGCGGCTTTGTCATGCGGATACAGTCAAACACGCCGCTCCGGACAATGCCGCCGTCTGTGATCTGATAGCCCAGCTTTTCGTAGAAGCCGACCGCTTCGGTGCGGCTTTCAATTTCGATGCTCCGGTATCCGAGCTCCCGGATCCACGCCTCCGCTTCGGATACGACTCTGCTGCCGTACTGCTTTCCGCGGTACTCCGGCAGCACGACCACCCGCCCGAGCATGACGCACGCTTCGTCCAGCGCGTAAAAGCGGCAGGTCGCAAACGGATAGCCATGATCCAGCAGCACAATGTATTTTGTTCCGTCGCCGTCGAGCGTGTCAAATTCCTCGCGCAGCGAAATATGATGCTGCCGGTTCATTCCCTGGATGCGCACGGAATAGGCACCGGCACGCTGCCATTCCTCCTCGGCGCGCATGACCGTGATGCCGGACTGTTCTGCGTTCATACGCTGTGCCTTTCATTGTCCTCTGCGATCAGCAGATCCGCAAGCGCAAAGAAACGCTTTGCGGTTTCGCAGTCCGGATCGCCCTCAATGACCGTTTTGCCCATGTCCTCATACCGGCTGATGTCATCCGACCGCGGAATATCCGCCGCGACCGGCAGCCCGTTCGCGTCTGCAAATGCACGTACCTTCGCCTCTTCATCGGGGACATTGCGGCGGTTCATGATGATGCCGCGCACCTTGGCATAGCTTCTGTCCTCAAAGTTTTTCACCGCATTGTGGATATTGTTTGCAGCATAAAGCGCCATTTTTTCTCCGGATGTGACGATCAGCACCTGCTCTGCGTAGCCCTCGCGGATCGGTGCGGCAAAGCCGCCGCAGACCACGTCGCCGAGGACGTCGTACAGCACAACATCCGGCTGGTACGTTTCAAACAGCCGCAGCTCTTTGAGCAGTGAAAACGTCGTGATGATGCCGCGCCCCGCACAGCCGAGCCCCGGCGTCGGGCCGCCGGTTTCAATGCAGAGCACCCCGCCGAAGCCGGTCTGCGAGATCTGTGCAAGGCTGTCCGGCTCGTCGTCGTGATCGCGCATCCAGTCCATGACCGGCGTGACCGGCGTGCCGGACAGCAGATTGATCGTGGAATCGGCCTTCGGATCACAGCCGATCTGAATGACCTTTTTTCCGCGCATCGCAAACGCTGCCGCAAGATTGGCCGTGCAGGTCGATTTGCCGATGCCGCCCTTGCCGTAAATTGCCAGTTTTATCATATGCTTCCCCTTATTCAGCTTCCCGCAGCCAGCCGTCAAACCGACGGCCGGTCAGGTCGGGAATGATCTTGTCATAGCATCTGCCGGAAAATGCGGAATGCGGCAGCTCGATATGCTGCGTTCCCGGCGGCAGAATAAAGCGGTACAGCGGATCCGCAATGACTGCATCCGGACGCATCTCCGCCAGCACGCGCGCCAGATCGCCCTCCGCAAAGGCATCGGATTCGCCGTCTGCGAGCAGCGCCTCCGCATGGGGCAGCGGGCAGATCACATCCGCCTGATATCCCGTCAGATCCAGCTGCGCTGCAAGGGAGCCCGCAGAAACAGCCTCCCCGATGACGGTCACGGTTTTCCCGCTGCCGCCGCGCTGCGTGCAGGGATATGCATGTGTACCGTTCTCCGCTGCCGTCCGCAGCGCATCTGCAAGCACGGCGGAAAACGC
>JAFZBC010000108.1:0-2803 GCA_017561965.1 Oscillospiraceae bacterium | reverse complement strand
GTTGCGGATCATATCGGTGACTCGTTCGGTCTGACGCAGCAGGCGGCAAAATCCGATGCGGAAACCGTGATCATGTGCGGTGTGCGCTTCATGGCGGAAACCGTCAAAATGCTCTCGCCGGAAAAGCGTGTCCTGCTTTCCTCCGCGGACGCAGGCTGCCCCATGGCAGAGCAGATGGACCGCGATATGATCTTTGCATACCGGCAGCAGCATCCGGATCATAAGGTCGTTGCATATATCAACACAACCGCAGAGCTGAAAACGGTCTGCGATATCTGCGTGACGTCGTCCTCGGCGGTGAAAATTGTGAAAGCACTGCCGGACAAAAAGCTGCTGTTCATCCCGGACTGCAATCTCGGAAGCTGGGTAAAGCAGCAGGTCCCGGAAAAGGAAATCACGCTGATGCAGGGCGGATGTCCGACGCACGCGCGCATTACGGCCAAAGAGGCGGAGGCTGCAAAGGCTGCGCATCCGGAGGCGCTGCTGCTTGTGCATCCGGAGTGCCGTCCGGAGGTCACGGCGCTTGCGGACTATGCCGGCAGCACGACCGGCATCATGAGCTATGCCGAAAAGAGCGATGCAAAGGAGTTTATCATCGGCACGGAAACCAGCATCGTGCAGCATTTGCAGTTTGCATGTCCGGACAAGCGGTTTTATCCGCTCTCCAAGGACTGCGTCTGCCACAATATGCGCCTGACCACGCTTGCGGATGTCTATGACTGTGTCTGCGGCAGAGGCGGTGCGGAAATTGAAATGGACGCGGAGCTGATCGCGCAGGCGCGCCGCAGCATTGATCAGATGCTGGCTTACGGCGGCTGACCTGATGGAAAAGCGGTATCTCCGATGGATTCAGAATGGGGCTCTGCCCCCAACCCCGCCAAAGGGTCAGTGACTCTTTGGAATCCCATAATAAAAGTTTCGGTCAAGCCTTTTCAAAGGCTTGCGGAGTCCAGAGGCAGAGCCTCTGGTCGCTCACCGCAGTGAGCGAAATCCCCCTGAACCAAAACTTTGCTGACAAGCAGAACGGGCGCTCCCGCAAAAAAGGAGCGCCCGTTTTTATATGATTCTTCTGTTCAGCTTACTGCTCTTTTCTCTTGCGGCCGAAAACGACGGCGGTGCCTGCGGCTGCGAGGCCTGCAATTACCAGTGCCGCGATCGGTGCGCTGTCGCCGGTCTTGAGTGCGCCCGCCTTGGTGGTGCCGGTTGCAGAGGTCTGCTTGGCAGGGGCGGTCGTTGCTGCCGCGGTGGAAACTGCCGGTGCAGAGGTTTCTGCTGCTGCGGTCAGGGCTGCGGTGGTTTCAGCCGGAGCTGCGGTGGAAACAGCCTGTGCCGTCGTGACGGCTGCGGTGCTTGTCTGTGCAGCGGTCGTGGTGCTCTGTGCGGTTGTCACTGCGGCCGGAGCAGTTGTTTCTGCTGTGACGGTATCGTCAGCCTTGGCCTTCATCGCGCCTGCATAGGATGCGGTATTATTCAGCTTCATTGCCTTTTCATTCTCCACCCACTCCGGATCCTCGATCCAGTAGTAATAGGTACCGAGAACAGCGTTCTCGTCCTTCGTCGGGAATTTTGCAGTCATCTTATGGCTGCCGGGTGTCTGATACAGTGTGATCGTCGCCTTGCCCTCTGCATCGGTCATCATGCCGGTCGGCTGCCCGTCGATCACGATCTCGGTGAACGGTGCCGGAACAGGTCTGAAATCGCCTGCCGGATACTTGACCGTCCGCAGGTCAACCAATGTATTTCCGGCGCACAGCGGTACGTCGTCCTCGGTCAGTCCGTTCCAGTCCAGCACATAGACCGTATGATCCGTAATATACGGATCAACATGTACCCACATGCCGTCGGTCAGCTCGCAGAACGGATCCCCGTCCACACTGTTGCCGTACACCTGCTTGCCGCTGCCGTCGGTCACTTCGATCTGATATCTGCCGGTCTGACCCCAGACGCAGTCGGTGCCCAGCGGAAGCGCCGTGGAGGTCGGGTTGTATGCATAAAACGCGCTGATCACAGCGTCGGAATACGTCAGGTAGCCATCCTTATTGATGTCGCGCACGTTCACGGTCTGATCCCAGTGTGCATCACCGGTGATCTGCTCTTTCGTCAGGCGGACGGTCACGCGGACATTGGCATTTGCATCGGGATCATATTCTTTGCCGTTTCCGCAGCCCTGGCATGCGGAAGCGTTCACGGCGGATGCTGCGGAAATCATAGCAGCTGCGGTCATAGCGATAACAAACATCTTTTTCATGATATACTCCTTCGCCCGTTTCGGGCTTACAATCAAAATTTCAGTTTTGGATGTGCCCGCCCCTGCAGAGAGCGCTGCACCCGTTCAAATACGATCGTACCGGCTCTGATAACCCGTGCGGTTGTGCCGGTGTTATTTTGCCCTTCACTCTTTACGACAGAAAGCGCGGGCAGTCGGTCACAAAAAACTGAAAAAATTTTTTTACGGAGTGTGATCATTTCTGCTTTGATGATTGGTATACACGCAGATGCGTAAAATCCGGCTCTCAAAGATCCTTGAAAATTTTTATGCGGCGGCATGAAAAAGCAGGGAAGGCTGAAAAATATGAAGATCCCCGAAAATTTTTCTGAAATCTATTGACAAAGCAGCGCGGTTGTGCTATAATCTTAGTAACAAAGAGTTAAAAACAAAAGGTTCCTAACAAAAGGAGGCTTATGTACAGCATCGAACAATTTGACCGCCCGTCCGTTGCGGCGGATGCAGCGGTATTCGGACTGGACGCCGGACAGGCGGAGTCCCGCAGCGGGCTGCGGCAGCGAAAGCTGAAGCTGCTGC